>CANHSA010000213.1 GCA_947463345.1 Flavobacteriales bacterium | reverse complement strand
TTAGATTTATTGGAACACATGATGAATATGATAATATAGATGCCACGACAATTTAAATCGACCAAAATGAAAGTCATTCAAACAGAACAAGATTATCAAGATGCTTTAGCGAGGATGTCCACTATTTTCCATGTAGCTCCTGGTTCGAAAGAACATGAAGATGCGGAATTGCTTATGGCATTAATAGAACATTATGAATTGAAGCATTTCCCAATTTTACCGCCCGAGCCTGTTGAGGTGATTAAATTTCGAATGGATCAACTCAACCTTAAACGCAAAGATTTAGAGAAATGGATTGGTACAAGAGCACGCGTATCTGAAATTCTCAATGGTAAAAGAACGTTAAGCCTTCAGATGATTAAGGTATTGAGTAAAGAACTCGGCATTCCTGCTGGTGCTTTACTGAGATAATTGCATATTCATATTTTCTCAGCATTAGTGATAGTTTCGAGTATTTTATCGACATCACATGTATACTTTAGAATTTCAACATCTATCCAAGTCAGCAAATTAATAATTGAGAAGTAAACTTCTTTTGTCTTGGAATAGTCAATCTTGTTTCCTTGAAAACATATAGGTTCATTGTGACTAATTCGATTTCTAAATCTCCGAACTCTTGACAATTCGTCATTGACCTCCTTTCTGCCATATCCTGAGGGTAGATGTTTAAAAATCTGAATAGGTTTACCTTTCAGTAAACGATAATGATGCACTTCAAATAGATCAGTCCAAAAGCCTAGTGTTTGTTCTGCAATAATTTTTCCGCTTGTAACTTTTGAATTAGCTTTTTGTATGCGACTTTCCGCTTTGAGGATTTCTTTTTTCAAATAGTAATTAGATTTTTTTACTCCGGTCCGCTTACAGATAAAAATTAATGAGGGATCGGACATAAAGCCTTTTTTTTGATTAATGATCCAATTGGGATCAGCAAAATGTTTAACAAGTATGTTATTGATTTGATTCCTAAAAACGACCTCAAAAACTCCAATTAATGGATGAAAAGCTTGAGATGATTTTAAATTAGCCTTATAGGCTTCCATTGCCTGTTTTTCTGATTTATTAGTTGCCTGAACATACCTAGAAATTCGTTGTGTAGAAAAATATTGTTCAAATTCAGTAAATTCCATTTTGACATTTTCTTTCAAATATTTAACTTTGTATTGTGATGCTTGGTAAAGCCTCTTATCTTTAGATAACGTAACCAAGTTTAGGAATTGAGACCTGTTTTTACAGGTCTTTTTTTTGCCTAAAAAATCATCCGTCAAAGTTAATTTTGAGGGACCGAATGGAATTCAGTAAAAATACGGGGCTAAATCAAAAAAATCACACCACCCTAAACATCGCCGTAATATTCCCAGTGTCTCCAGAAATGTAGTCGCTCGTTTCAAAAGGAAAGGCAATGCTCACAAAGCCACAGGTTTTGAGTAAATGTCGGGGGCGAGCGAGGGTCAGGGCTAGTTCGCTCAAGCCTTCGTTGTGGCCCACTACTAAAATTTCATCAGGGGTTTGGAGTGCACAAATTTCGCTGAGAATTTCTTGTTTGGAGGCCAAATAGAGTTCATCTATGAATTGAATCTGAGCTGAAGGCCAAAAATCTTGAATTTCGGCGAGTGTTTGGCGGGTGCGCATAGCGCTTGAGCACAAAATGTGTTTGGGTTGGATCGGGTGCTGAGCTAAGAAGAGCTTGAGTTCGGCAATTTGCTCGTAGCCGCGGGGCAAAAGTTCGCGGTCGTAATCTAGATTTGTTGGTGAACTTTGGTTGGTTTTGGCGTGTCTGAGGAGGTGCAGTTTCATGTTACTTCTTTTTAAATAACTGCGCTGCTACTTTAAAGACCACAGCGTTGGGTATTCCAAGTCCAGCTTCCATTTCACGTAAACTTTGGTCAAGAATTGCTTTTTCTATTGATGTAAATGAAGCGTTGTCAAAAGAAATACTGTCCATTGAATAGTCGCTTTCTTGAATTGAGTATGGGGTATTTTTCTTCTTGGGATTCATGCGAGTGTTTTTTTTGACGTCATGAAATATTTGTGAGGAGTTTAACTAGTTTAACTGGGTCTTGTCGGTTATCCCAGAATAAATGGATGATGATTTGCCTTGTTTTTACTCGATAAAATATACTAAATCCATCAAACACAAACTCTCTAATTTTTGACATCTTATATGGCTTTCCACATTTTGGATATTGAAGTATCACTTGAATGTGTTCATTTAGTTTTGTAGTAATATTATGGGCAAATTTTTCAGTGACATTATTAGCTTGCAAAAAGAAGAGTAAAACCTCGAATTGATCAATAGCGGTTTGTGTCCAGATTACTTCTCTTTCAACCATTCTGCTGCTTTTTGCATAACGGCAGCATGTGAGTGAACTCTTCCTTCTTTAATGTCAATAAGGCTTTTTGCGATGAGCATGTCAATGGCTGCTGTAACTTCTGAATCAAATTTGGATGATGAAGCAGATACAGGCTGCAGATTAGAATTGGATTTCAAGGCCGATTTGTTCATCATTTTTCTTTTTGTCAAAATTACAGCTTAACAACAGACTGAAATTACGTAAAAATCCTGAATGCAATTACATTTTTGCCAGTTTTTTCCCAACGCGCTGTGTATACTCGGTCGCCCCCTCACACGTCATGTGATGAGAGTCGTAGAAATGCTGCGGGTTATGGAAAGCCTTGATTTGAATTAGGGGGTACTTCTTGAAACTGGAGGGTAAACGGAAGTCGCCGTCTAAACTAGGGGAGATATTCAGGATGAGCTTGGTGCCGTTTGCTTGGCAAAGTTTGGCAATTTGCCGGAGTTCGGGGAAATCTGGTATTTGTTGGGCTTTTTGGTGTTTTTGGACTTTGTTGTAGTGCTGAAGGGCGGGCTGGTTGCTGCACACAAATCCTTTTTTCAGATAGGTGCCGTTTGTGCTGTCATGAATGATGTAGGTGGGGCAAGGCAGTAGGTTTTTGGTGTAGGAATAGCCGTAGCGCAGCCATAGTTGCACGTTGGGGTAGTGCCACAG
>CANHSA010000212.1 GCA_947463345.1 Flavobacteriales bacterium | reverse complement strand
TGTATTTGCATAGAGTTTTTGTCGTGGCCAATAGAAGTCCATGTGATCTTTGTTGCCATGACAATACAAAATAACCGTATCGGTAGCAATGCTATTGATGTCGCCTACGTAAATGGCACTCATTTTGGCGTTTCCTTCTTCAAGTTCGACATCCCATTGTAATTGGTGTATCATCGAATCAGGGACATTGTATTGTCCATTCAAATCCAGCGTCAATTCTCCTTGGTACGCGTCTAGCTGATAACTCTCAATTTGACTCGGATTAAAGAGAAAACTGTCTAAACGCTTGCGACAAGCAAGAGAAAGACTCAGGAGTGCGGTAATAAATAAGATCTTTTTCATGATTAAAGGCTATAGGTGATGCCAAAGTAAAGTCCGAGTGCACCGCGGTTTTGTAAAAGACTAGGATAAGGAACCACGATATTTTCATTTGATTCTAAAGGTGCAAGAATTTTTACTTCTGCTTGATAACTCCATTTGGGCCTGATCCATTGATGCCCAAATTGGAGGCTTGGGATCCAAAGTTGCTCATTTGGTCTACCTTGCGATTCTATTCTGTAGAAATCAAACCAATTGGAGATGCCAGCGTACATAAAATTATAATTTCTCTGTTCACCAATACGATAAGACTTAAGGCCATATTTTAAATAGTAATTGGCATCAAGCTGAGGCCAAATGCGGTTGGCGCCTGTATAAAAATCTATTAAGATATTGGTGTTGAGCTGCCCAGACAAGCCCATGCGATCGGTGCTCCATAATTTTTGGGAGGCGCCTAATTCAAACTGCCCTACGCCAAATGCGAGTGAAGTGGTTTGGATAGAGCCCATCACGGTTGTAGAGTTACTGAGCCCTCTGCCGTATCCAATGGAAGTGAAGGGGATCGGAATGGCGCCAATACCAGGAACTTTGGCGACAGGCCCGCCAAAATGTCCGGTAATAACTTGTTGTCCTTTTTGCAGCGGCTCGACAAAACGCGCAGGGGCACAAGACCATAAAAGGGCCAGGCCGGAAATTAGAAAAAGTAGAATTCGCATCTCCAAATATAAAAAGATTAACCATCCAAATTCCTTACCTTTGTGGCATGTCAGGTTCGAGCTATGGTCAAATTTTTAAACTCACCACTTTTGGCGAGTCTCATGGCGTGGCAATCGGCGGCATAATTGAGGGCTTTCCTTCTAACTTCCCTATTGATTTAACAGCCATTCAAAATGCACTCAATGAGCGCAGGCCTGGCCAAAACCAATTGGTTACGCCGAGGCAAGAAGCCGACCAAGTGCAATTCCTTTCTGGTATTTTTGAAGGCAAAAGCACTGGTAGCCCTATTGCTTTTCAGATCCAAAACCAAGACCAACAATCCAAAGACTACCAAGCGCTCAAAGAGGTTTTCAGGCCATCACATGCCGATTACACCTACCAACAAAAATACGGCATCCGTGACCACAGAGGCGGAGGCCGTAGCAGTGCACGCGAAACTGCTTGTAGGGTTGTTGCTGGTGCGTTAGCTGCCCAAGTTTTAGGCCGTTTGGGAATAGAGAGTTCCTGTTATGTCGATCAAATTGGTCCAATTCAGCTGCAAAATGCCGATTGGTACAACAAACCACAAATAGAAGCATCGCTATTGCGTTGCCCAGATCAAGAGTTGTCAGCGCAAATGCAGGCATACATCGCAGTGCTTCAAACAGAAGGAGACACCACTGGCGGAGCAATCCGTTGTATGCTTCGTGGCGTACCAGCAGGTTGGGGCGAGCCAGTTTTTGACAAACTGCATGCAGAACTCGGCAAAGCAATGCTATCCATCAATGCCGTCAAAGGCTTTGAAATTGGCAGCGGTTTTGCAGCGGTTTCCATGAAGGGTTCTGCACACAACGACCAATTCAATGCCGATGGCAGCACCCAAACAAATTATTCAGGGGGCATCCAAGGCGGTATTTCGAACGGTATGCCCATTAGCTTTCGGGTTGCTTTTAAACCAGTAGCAAGTGTCAAAATACCACAAGAAACTTTACAACAAAATGGCGAACTAAAACAACACGCCATTGAAGGGCGTCACGACGCCTGTGTGGTGCCTAGAGCAGTTCCTATTGTAACCGCAATGGCTCAAATGGTACTCCTCGATTTTTATTTAAGACAACAACGCAATACACTATTTTTATGATCCAACGTATTCAAACCGTCTATTTTATCATTGTCATGCTCCTCTTATCTTCATTGCTTTCAGGAGTAGAAATTTTTGGTTTCCCTACGTCCAAAAGTTATCTTTCTTACTCTGTTTATGGCATCCAGCAGTTTAAATCTGCTGCCAATGCGCCATTAGGGAAGGCTGAAAACATCCAGGGGTCGCTACTTTTTTACTTCGTTATTCTTTTTGTCCTTTTCACTTACTTTGCCATGATGAATTACAAGAACCTCAAGAAGCAATTCAGATTAGCACGCTTGGTTTTCTTCATTTATTTAATAGGCCTAGTGAGTATTTTAGTACTCGGAAGCATTGGGTTTTTTGCTCCTGCTGCGGTTTCAATTCAGTTGGGTATTGGCTATTATATTTGTGTGGTTGGCCTCCCATTTTCATACTTTGCTTTTAAAGGCGTCAAAAAAGACAAAGAAATTCTTGAATCTCTAGATCGCCTCCGTTAATTATGAATTTTCTTTCTGTCGAGCAACTTACCAAATCCTATGGTGAGCGCCTCTTATTTTCTGACCTTACTTTTGGCATAGAGCAAGGTCAAAAAGCTGCAATCGTAGCAAAAAATGGTGCCGGTAAATCTACTATGCTCCGTTGTTTGCTAGGGCTCGAACCTGCTGATAGCGGCATTGTGACGTTCCGAAAAGAGCTTCGCATTGCTTTTATGGAGCAAACCGAAGACCTCAACCCAGAACTCAGCGTACTTGACGCCGTTCTAGATCACGACCTCCCCGAAATCAAACTCATTAAAGCCTATACCGATGCGCTAGAGGCCAACGACGAAGCCAAACTTGGCGACCTCTATCAAGCACTTACCGAACACCAAGCCTGGGAT
>CANHSA010000211.1 GCA_947463345.1 Flavobacteriales bacterium | reverse complement strand
CCGGATAATAAAACACCGATTTTCATGCCTTTTTTTGAACTAATTTACGGTATAATTCTTCGTATTGTGGTAAGATTTCCAACAAACTGAACTTTTTGGAAGTTTCCAAGGCTCCTGCTTTCATTGTAGGAAAATGCTGCGGATCTAAAATTTGGAGTACGTATGCGGCCATTTGATCTGTTTGCCCGACATCTGCTAAGTAACCTGAAATACCATGCGCATTGACTTCAGGAATACCGCCAGTATTTGAAGAAACTACCGGCACACCAACAGCCATGGCCTCAAGGGCTGCCAAACCAAAACTTTCGGTTTCTGAAGGGAGCAAAAATACATCGACGATTTCCAATACATGGTTGGTGTCGCGCACCTTACCTAAAAAGATCACGTCGTTGCATAAATGGAGTTCACGACACAAGCGTTCACATGCATAGCGGTCTGGGCCATCGCCTACCAACATAAGCTTGCAATCTTTTTGAGCACGCACTTTGGCAAAGATGCGAATGACATCTTCGGTGCGTTTGACGGGTCTGAAGTTGGAGATATGACAGAGAATGGCTTGCTCGTCCTTGGCATATTTACTCCGAATATAGGCCCTTTCGGTACCATGCGGAGGGCTCGGCGGGACAAAGTTAGGGATCACTTGTATGTCGTTGGTGACCTTGAAGTGAGCCAAAGTGTCGTGTTTGAGGCTTTCAGAAACAGCTGTAACAGCGTCAGATTGGTTTATACAGAAGGTAATGACGGGTTCAAAAGATGGATCTTTACCCACAAGTGTGATATCGGTACCGTGAAGGGTCGTGACAAAAGGAATATAAATACCTTCTGCTTTGAGGATTTGCTGGGCCATGTAAGCAGCAGAGGCGTGCGGAATAGCGTAATGCACATGTAAAATATCGAGCTTCTCGTATTTGACGACATCGACCATTTTACTGGCGAGTTGGGTTTCGTAGGGCTGAAAATCAAAAAGCGGATAATCGGTAATAGAAACTTCGTGGTAGAAGATGTTTTCTCTAAAAGAGCCTAAGCGCACGGGCTGTGAATAGGTAATAAAGTGCACTTTGTGACCTTTTGCGGCCAACGCTTTGCCTAATTCTGTGGCCACCACACCGCTGCCACCAAAAGTGGGGTAAAGGACAATGCCTATTTTCATTCGGGTTGATCTAGAGGGATAAAAAATGTGAGTCGGTAAATAATGGGTAAGATGCGTACCACCTGGCCAAATTCATTTTTGATTTTAAATGAATAACTGCTTCTAAAAGGACTGTTAGGTGCGTTGATGACATCGTAAAAAAGAGCGGCATTCAAGCGCACTTTTTCGCCAAGTTTGAGGTAGAAACCCCCTCCTACCATGAGTGTTGGCGACCATGGCCTGACCACTTCTAAAGGATTGACAAAACTAAATGGACTCTTAAGATATTGGAATTCGACACCACCAAAGACCACTTCTTGATAGCGGTAGTGCGCAAAAACACCGCCACCCCAGGTTGTCATTTGACTTTGCATGCCTAAATTATTCGCCCAAGTGTGTTGGACTCGACAAGAGGGCCCTACCAATAAGTTGTCAGAAAGCCTAGCTGCAAACTTGAGTTCACCGCCTACGGCACCGCCCATATTAGAAAAACCGATGTAGGGTTCGAGACCGAGTTCAGAACCCATATAGCTGAGCTGCGCGTTGGCATGGCTAACTATAATAAATGTGAAGAAAAGGATGATATTTCTCATTGGTATCATTTGTACAAAGATACGGCATTTGCAGCCACCGCGCTTCTTTGTATCTTTGCAAAAAATTAGGCATGAAATTACTCGACGGAAGAGCCACTGCAGCTCAAATTCAAGAAGAATTAAAAGCAGCTGTTCAGTTGCGCAAACAAGCTGGCCAAAAAATACCTCATTTGGCAGCTATTCTGGTGGGCAACGACGGCGGGTCTGTTTCTTATGTCACCTCTAAAGTAAAGGCTTGTGAGGCCATTGGCTTTGAAAGCACCCTCATTCGTTACGACGAAACCGTACCCGAAGACATCCTTCTTGAAAAAGTGGAAAGTCTCAACCAAGACCGCAGCATTGACGGCTTTATTGTACAATTGCCGCTTCCAAAACACATCGACGAACTTAAGATTACGCAAGCCATCGACCCTAAAAAAGACGTTGACGGCTTTCATCCGCGCAACATTGGCAACATGATTTTGAACCTCCCAGGTTTTTTACCTGCCACCCCAGCTGGTATTTTAGAGCTCATGCGCCGCAACGACATCCCAACTGAAGGCAAAAACTGCGTCATTATTGGCCGCAGCAATATTGTAGGAACGCCACTTTCTATTATGTTGGGCAGAAACAGCAATCCTGGCAATTGCACCGTGACACTCGCGCACTCCAAAACACGCAACCTCAAAGCCCTTTGCAAAGATGCAGACATCATCATTGCAGCAATTGGCAAACCTCATTTTATTACTGCCGATATGGTCAAAGATGGCGTTGTCATCATCGATGTGGGAACCACACGCGTAGAAGACCCAAGCCGCGAGCGCGGATGGAGACTCGTGGGCGATGTCAAATTTGACGAAGTAGCGCCAAAAGCAAGTTTCATTACACCTGTACCGGGTGGTGTTGGCCCCATGACAATTGCTTCTTTGATGATGAATACACTCAAGGCCATGGAACTCAAAGGCAAATAAAATGCAAGAATTTCAGATCAACGGCCCCTACATCGAACTCATTGGCTTACTCAAGGCACTCGGCATTGCCGAAACTGGCGGGCATGCCAAAGCAATTGTAGAAGAAGGTTACGTACTCAGAAATGGAGAAGTAGAGCTGCGCAAGCGCGCCAAACTCATTAGTGGCGACCTCATCGAAATAGACGACCTACAGATCAAATTGATCTAATTCAGACTTACTTCAATCCATCTTTAGAACCTATTTGATTGTTCTGAAATCCTGACCTGACTCTAAGCGCATTAATGCCGCGTAAATGAGTCGGATGCAATTTTCTACGTCTTCTTTTTGAACCATTTCTACGGTGGT
>CANHSA010000210.1 GCA_947463345.1 Flavobacteriales bacterium | reverse complement strand
TTGTTGATTGGTCTGAAAAGGCAGTGCAGAGGTGCCTCCTGGGCTATTAATTGGCAAGTAGCTTAGCCCTGCGCCATCTCTTGTCAATTCTTGAATTTGATATTGATCGGCGTCTTGATATGGCAAAGGTTTGTAATTGATCTGAGCTGGACTCGACCAATTCATTAAAAACTGCATGCCGTTGACTTGTGTGGAATCGAATTGTCCAGTGTGGTCAAAAACGCGGGTGTAAGTAAGGTAGTCCCACTCGCCACAGTCGTATTGATCCCAGGTGGTGAGGGGCGAACACTTGAGTTTGTAGTACATCTGTACCTTCTCAAAGCGCTCGGTATCTAAGGACGCTGGAAATTGAAAATTTGCTCGACGGGTTGTAATTGAGTCAAACGTAAAGGTCTGAACCCAAGTGGTGTCTTGGGCAAAAAGAGCGCAATTCGAGATCAGAAAAAGAGCAAAAAGTAGGTATTTCATAGCAAGGACTTTAGTAGCCCTCTAAAATACAACTATTTGTGCTTAATTGAAAAACAATTTGAGCGAAAGCCCAAGCGTTTGACGCAATTCGGTGCGCTCGATGATGTAATCTAAAAAACCGTGTTCTAATAAGAACTCACTGGTTTGAAAACCTTCAGGGAGGTCTCTGCCAATGGTTTCTTTTACTACACGCGGCCCTGCAAAACCTATTAATGCACCCGGTTCGGCAATATTGATGTCGCCTAACATGGCAAAAGATGCGGTCACACCACCTGTTGTGGGGTCTGTAAGAAAGGAGATGTATGGTAATTTAGCTTCGGAAAGCTGACCAAGTTTACCAGAAACCTTAGCCATTTGCATCAGAGAAAATCCGGCTTCCATCATGCGCGCGCCGCCCGACTTTGAAATGATCATAAAGGCCGCTTTTTCGGCAATGGCAACGTCTATTGCTCTAGCGATTTTCTCGCCCATGACAGAACCCATAGAGCCCCCAATGAAATTGAAATCCATGGCTGCCACAACTAAAGGCATGCCCTCGAGTTTGCCTTTGGCCGTTCTTATGGCATCTTTGAGGCCCGTTGCTTTTTGGGTAGCCACAACGCGGTCCGTATATTTTTTGGTATCGACAAAACCAAGTGGGTCGCCAGACTGAAGATCTGCATTGAGTTCTTCGAATTTTTGCTCATCGAAAAGAAGTTCAAAGTATTCAGCTGCACCAATGCGCTCGTGATGCGAACAGCGGTCACAGACGTAATTGTTGCGCATGAGGTCTTCGCTGGTGTAAAGCGTTTTGCAATTAGAACAACGTACCCATAGGCCTTCAGGAACTTCCATTTTGTCGCTTGTGGAAGTAGTGATGCCTTCTTTATTTCTTTTAAACCATGACATATTTTCAGTTCAGCGTGTTGATATTATTTAAATCGGCAAAAGATTGTTCGAGGCGCTTGATAAAAGTAAGTTCGCCGTCTCGCAACCATTTGCGTGGATCATAGTGTTTTTTATTGGGCTCGTCTGCCCCAGTTGGATTTCCAATCTGAGTGCGAAGGTAATCCATTTTTGCTGCAATGTAATCGCGGACGCCCTCGGTAAATGCAAATTGAAGGTCGGTATCGATGTTCATTTTGACTACGCCATAGCCGATAGCTTCTCGTATTTCTGCTAGCGTAGAGCCCGACCCTCCGTGGAATACAAAATCTACAGGATTGGGTGCAGTGTTGTATTTTTCTTGGATGAAGGTTTGTGAATTTTTCAAAATGACTGGCGTCAGCTGCACATTACCCGGCTTGTACACGCCGTGCACATTGCCAAATGAAGCGGCAATTGTAAAACAAGGCGAGATTTGCATGAGCGCCTCATAGGCTTCCGCTACTTCTTCAGGTTGGGTATAGAGTTTGGCGTTATCGACGTCGGTGTTGTCTACGCCGTCTTCTTCGCCTCCGGTAATGCCTAATTCGATTTCGAGGGTCATGCCAATTTTGGACATGCGGCGCAAATAGTGCTGACAAATTTCGAGGTTTTCGGCGAGCGGTTCTTCGCTCAAATCGATCATGTGTGAGCTAAAAAGCGGCTTTCCAGTTTCTTTGAAAAAGGCTTCACCTGCGTCCAGTAAGCCGTCGATCCAAGGCAAAAGGTTTTTGGCGCAATGGTCGGTATGCAAAATAACTGTTGCACCGTAGGCCTCTGCAAGTGCATGTACGTGGCGTGCGCCTGAAATCGAACCCAAAATGGCTGCTTTTTCGCCTGCGTTAGAAAGTCCTTTTCCTGCAAAATATTGTCCGCCACCGTTAGAAAATTGAATAATAACAGGTGCATTGAGCTTGGCTGCGGCCTCCATTACGGCGTTTACCGTACTGGTGCTCGTGACATTGACAGCGGGCAGCGCAAAACCTTTTTGTTTGGCGAGCTGAAAAATAGCTTGAACTTGTTCGCCAGTGGCGACTCCGGGTTTGATCATTGACATGCTTTGTTGTTGTTGATTGATGCCACAAAATTAGAAATTATCTGCGATATAATAATTTCTGGTTTTGAACGTTAATATAGCGAACTTTAAAACGGCCTATGATTAAAAACCCTTACTCAGCAACACCTACCTCAAGCGCCACACTTCTACCCGACCCAAGCATTCTTCAGTTTCTGAAAATGTACAGTCAATCCTTAGAGGTGATCAAAGGCAAATCCGCTGCGATCTTAGTAGGAAAAAATTAATAGAGCGCCTTCGGGCGCTTTTTTTATGCTTTGTTCTGGAGATATTCAAGGATGTCTTGCACTAATTGTAGCGGAAGGACTTCTTTGAGCGGAAACTGCACTGCTCCTTTAGAAAACTTAAAACCTCTTTCGGCAAAAACCGGAGCAAAATGAGCAATTGCTTTGGCACCAGGATACAAACCAATATGCTTGGAGTGGCCCGCATAATGAATGAAATTTTTGCCGTTCCGTTGAAAAGTAGGGATGCCGTAACCGATCTTTTGGGTCAGATTCGGAACTTTTGCATCGATGAAATGATGGAGTTCTTTGAGTTGAACTTGTGCATGCGCTGGAAATTGGGCAATATGCGCT
>CANHSA010000209.1 GCA_947463345.1 Flavobacteriales bacterium | reverse complement strand
GGCTCGATCATCCAGAATTCAGCCAAGTGGCGAGACGTATTGGAGTTCTCTGCTCTAAAAGTTGGTCCGAAAGTATAAACTTGACCTAATGCTGTTGCTGCTAATTCTGCTTCTAATTGACCCGACACCGTAAGGTTGACAGGCTTGCCAAAGAAATCTTGCTTGTAATCAATTTGACCTTCGTCGTTTAAAGGCGGGTTTTTGGCGTCGAGGGTAGTTACTCTGAACATTTCGCCTGCGCCTTCCGCATCGGAACCTGTAATGATTGGCGTATGGAGGTAGTAAAAACCGCGCTCATTGAAGAACTGATGAATGGCAAAAGCAACCGAATGTCGAATTCTGAAAACAGCGCCAAATGTATTTGTTCTGAAACGCAAGTGTGCTTGTTCGCGCAAGAAGTCTAGGCTATGGCGCTTGGGCTGCATGACTGTTTTTTGAACGTCGTCTGGATGCGCATCGCCTAAAATTTCGATGCCGGTCACTTGTAGCTCCACTAGTTGGCCAGCACCCTGTGAGGCAACGAGGTTTCCTTTAAGAGAAAGCGCCGAGGCAGTTGTAATGCGTTTCAACAACGCTTCATCCCATTGCTCGAAGTCGATTACCGCTTGCAAATTGGCCATGCAAGAACCATCGTTGAGTTGTACAAAACGATTCGAACGGAAGGCTCTCACCCATCCTTTTACAACGATTTCTTGACCTAACAGCGCCTCATGGCCTGCTAAAATTTGCGAGATGCGGATTCTTTTCATGTTGCAAAGTTAGTGAATGTTTAAATTCTGCAAATCAGCTTCGCTAATACTTGGCGGAAAGACCTTCGCTACTAATTTTGATTTTACTAATTCTGCTACCTTTTGCGCGTCTTCTTGGCGCTGAAAACCGGCAGTTCCGGGGCGACCTGGAATGGTGGGCTGATCGACAAGTAATTTACCGTTTTGTCGAATTTGATAAGACCATCCGTTTGCACTTTGCATAGTGCTGATCTCAAAAGTACTTTTGGAAGAAGGTTTTTTCTTTGCTTCTTCAGATGGTGCAGGTTTTTTTTTGACCGCTACTTCGTTTTGAGGACCTGCTTGACAAGATGCTAAAATGGCAAAAAAGAATATTATCCGTTGCATTTGACAAAAGTAGTGCAATACTGCATTTGATCAGATTTGACCACTAAAAAGTAGTTTCCTGATGGAAATGGACTCGTATCTATGATCAACTTGGAATTGTCTTGACTCAAATTAAATTTCATCTCAATACCCGTAGAAGAATAAATTTGAACTGTTGTCCCAAATACCGGAGCATCTAACTCCAGAAAATCAATAGTTGGATTTGGCTTTATTTTTATTTCCGGATTTTTGCTAGACGCTATTGAAGCTGTTCCACTATACGCCCAGAGGTCGTCGAGGAAAACCCCGTCGTTATAGCCAGTAGCGATGTGCCCCCAACCGTCCAGATAAAACGCTATTGCATTTTTGCGCCCGGGCCCAGGTAAATTAGCGCGCTGCGTCCAGGAGTTTAAGAAATAATTGTATTCCCAGAGGTCGTTGTGAAAGGTATGAGCGGCATCTTCGCCGGTGCCAAGATAGCAAACAGGAAACGCTGCCCAACCACAAGCGCCTGAACGCGCGCTACCCGGGAAATTAGCTTTCTGGATCCATTGATCAGTTTGCGGATTGTACATCCAGAAGTCTTGACACAGTGTGCCGTTGTCTCCAGTACCGACAAATCCGTAAGCGTCCATTGAAAACCCAACTGCTGCTCTGCGGGCCGTACCTGCAAAATCGCTGACTTGCTCCCAAGTGTTATTGCTTGGGTCATAAGCATAAAAATCTTTTCTGAGGCCGGTGGCACTAGAGCCCGTACCTACATATGCTTTATTCCCCACAACAAAACTCACCGCTTCACGACGTGGCGCACCTGTAAAATTCGCTTTTTGCGTCCAGGCTTCGGTACTCCGATCGTATTCCCACAAATCATTCATAAAGCCAATGGTTTGGGTTTGGCCCATACACACATACCCTTTGGTTTGGCCTTCATGCATTAGAGAAAATGAAGTGGCACCAATTCTGGCCAAGCCATCGCCTCCGTCACCTCCCAAAGAAACTTCGTCGTCCCAATCGTTTTGGTCGGCGCGGTAAGAATACATCTTGCGTTTGTATTCAAAATCATCTGTTCCAGCTACAATATAGGCGCGATTTTCAAGTACAAAAGCGCTCGCTGCAGCCTTTGGTGGGCCATTTACAGTATCTTTTTGCAGCCAATAATCTTGTGCACAGAGCAAGTTAAAGACAAATAATTGGAATAGAAGTAACGCAGCTTTTAAGTTCATGATTTCACTATTTTCTTATTCATGACCTGGCCATCTTCCAACCTAAAACTGAGTAAATAAATACCGTTTTCTAGCGCAGAAAGATCTATAGATGTATCAAATGAGTGAGCGATTTTTACTTCTGATACTTTTCTTCCTGCGGAATTATAAATGTGTACACCAACTACTTGACTATTGAATCCGTTGATTTTTAACTCATTTACAACTGGATTTGGATAAATTTTTAAAGACGCTTCTAGTTCAGATAAAGCAGCATAGTTGCATGGTGCATACACATACCAACTGTCTTTTTTGCCCGAATATCCTTTGCCAGTGCCCACATAGGCTTTGTCGTCGATGACAAAAGAAATGGCACTTTTGCGCTCGCTTCCGCCAAAGGAAGCTCGGAGTGTCCAGGAATCAGTTTTGGGATTGTATTCTATGAGATCGGAAAGTAAGCCACCGTTGTTGCCCAAACAAACAAAGCCGCGTTCTTCGAGTGCAAAAGTGCTTGCCGCTCCTCTTTCATAGCCGGGAAATGGTGCTATGGCTTGCCAATTATTGGCGCCTGGGTCATAGCAATACATGTCTTTTTTAAAAATGTTTTGATCGGTGCCCATGCCAACGTACGCTTTAGACCCGACGACAAATGAAAGCAATTGATAGCGCACTCCTCCTGGGAAATTAGCGCGCTGAATCCACTGGTTGTTGCTTGGTTTGTATTCCCAGAGCTGATT
>CANHSA010000208.1 GCA_947463345.1 Flavobacteriales bacterium | reverse complement strand
TTCGCCGGTGGCTTCGTCGCCTTGGCCGGTTTTCTTGGAATGGTGGTTGCCCCTACCGCTCTTTCTGATGTTGCCAAAGATCTGGGCCATGGCATTTTTGCGAATGGCGCGCTCGGTTTTGGCGGTAATACTGAGCTCACCCTGCCCGTCTGGCTTGATTTCTTCTCTGAGGTAACCTCTTTTTTTGAGGTCCTCGATGAAATCTTCTAGGGTATATTCAGGGGTAGTTAAATTGTATTCCTTATCCAATATTTTCAACCAATCGAGCGCTTCATCGACGTCGCCTGAGGTATGGGTAATGAGTTCGCTAAAAATGTCGAATAGTTTGTCAAATGGAGACTGCTCTGGAGCGACATAAGGAGTGAATACATAACCGCTACTGCGCATGTGTGGAGATTTAAATTTGAAACAAGAGTTGAGGGGAAATGTTTTGGGTAAAATTCAAAATAAATAAGATGTTAAAATAATAGTATATAATCGGATTTTTTTCGGTTATGGTATATAAATATGACATTTTGATTCGAGCGTCAATAGTAAAATTTCCAACAGATTGAATTAGTTAGCAAAACTGGCCCACCTGATTCAAGACCTTGGTAAATAAACAATTTTGACATGCTTTACATTGGTATTTTCATTGTCACTTACCTTTTCTTCACTGAGTTCATTACCTACTAACAAATGCAGGTGATCATTCTCTTTTTTTATACTTTGAAGGTAAGCGATGAATTCATCGATTCCATTTGAATCAAAGATAATTTCAACTCCCTCCCCATTGCTATCTGTTTCAAATTTTATCATCATCTAGAATATGAAATATTTGTTATTCATTGGTTTTGTGTTTTTGACTGTCCCTATTGAGGCAGTTCGCAATTTACACTAACAGCATTTTGACTAAATTTATGTAAAATCAATAAACTACCTGTAAAGAAGTTGTGGTTGTAGAATTATGTAATGAAATCCAAATAATTGTCTTGATGGATTGTGATAAATTCAGCATCTGGATAAAACTCCTTCCAAGTTGATGGTGCCCCCTTTATTTTCTTTAGATTCCACTTAAATTCGTAGCCATAGATTTTGCCACCGCGCTCCTCTACCCAGTCAATCTCTTGTTTCCTGTAAGTTCTCCAAAAGTAGTTATTGACCAACATATTGTTATAGGCCTGATACTTCAAACGTTCAGAAATTAAATAATTTTCCCAAAGCTGACCGGTATCATCACGAAAAGCCAAGGTATTTACATTGGCGATAAGCGCATTTCGGATACCATTATCATAGAAATACCATCTTGACGATTTCGATATTTCTTTTCTCGGATTCCTGCTGTAGGCTTCAACTTTGTAAAGAACAAATACTTTAGTTAACAAGTCCAAATATCGTTCAACTGTATTTTTATCGAGGCCTAACTGACTGCCAAGCTCTGGTAAAGAAACCTCCCCTCCTATTTGAAAGGCAATTAAACGAAGCAAACTAATAATTTTATCTGGCTTTTTAAGTTTCTCAAATGAAAGAATATCTCGAGTTAGATAAGAATTGACAAGCTGTTGAAGGTATCTTACCTTTTCATCCCACTCTGCGTATTGTAAAAGTTCAGGGTAAGCTCCTAGCACCATTCGCTCTTCCAACTTGCCTTTGGTTTCGATTAAACTCTCTTGCTTAGAAAATTCCATCTGAGATAAAGGAAATAGCTTTAATGCATTAGCACGACCTGTAAGCGGTTCGCCTAATTCATTCTCTAAATCAAAAACTGAAGAACCTGTTGCTATAATTTTAATTCCCTCAATTTCATCAACCATAAGCTTTAAAATCAAGCCTATTTCTGGTACTGTTTGCGCTTCATCGATCACCAATAATTTAGTATCGCCCAAGAGTCGCTTATAGTTTTCGATGGAACGATTGGAAAGTATAGAGGCTGTTATGGCGTCTTCACCATTGAGAAGCAAGTACTTTTCTTCCATGGAAGAAAGTCTTTTTTTCAATAGCTCAGTTTTTCCGACACGTCTTGCACCAAGCAAAATCAAGACCTTATTCGGCTGTAAATACTGCTCAAAGCCTTCTTCTATCTTACGGACTAAGTAGTTCATTAATGTCTGTTTTCACTTATTTACTGCAAAAATAAGCATTAATATTCACTTATTTTACATGAATTAAGTGATTTCATTCACTTATTTTACATGAATTAAGTGAGTTTATTCATTTCGTTTATCTAAAACAAGCGAAACAGCTGCCCCTTCCTCTTCACAATATTTTTGTAATCCCACTGGATGCTTACGGATTTTCGAGGCAGCGCTCGAGCATCTCTTGGCAATAAACTTCGGTCATTTCTTTCGCATCATTTCCAAATACATTTCCTCCACTTTGTTTCTGGCCCAGGCAGTGCGGCGCAGAAAAACCAAACTCGATTTGATGGATGGGTCAATTTTAAAGCAATTGATATTGACCTTGTATGCCATATGCTCCCAACCGTAGTTTTCTACTAAGGCATCCAGCATATCGGCTAATTTGACGCCATGCAAAGGGTTGTTGGGTTGTTCTTGCATGAATTTTTACTATCAATAAAAAGGAATGTACTTAAATTTACTCGAAGCCAAAGATACAATTGTTCCTTGAATGAAGCCAAATGCATCTGGTTTTCCTTATTGAATACGAACAAATCTATTTACAGAACGTTCTGTAAGCTACACGATTAGACCTTCCAACATGACGTACACAGAAATCCTTCAAAACCAACGTGACTACTTTAAGGCGCAGCACACTAAAACACTGAGCGCTAGGCAAACTGCACTGCGCAGCTTCAAGCAAATGTTGATAGAAAACGAAGCCAAATTATACGCTGCCGTAGAAGCCGATTTTGGTAAGTCCGAACACGAGGCTTTTCTGACCGAATGGTCCATTTTGATCAAAGATATAGACGAAGCATTGGGGTCTTTGAAAAACTGGACCAAACCACAAAAGGTGCGCACCAATTTAGTCAACTGGCCAGGAAAGTCCTTTACGATCGCTGAGCCTTTCGGGCAATGTTTGGTCATTGGCGCCTGGAACTACCC
>CANHSA010000207.1 GCA_947463345.1 Flavobacteriales bacterium | reverse complement strand
GCGATTTGTAATTGAGCATTTTAAAAAGGTTGTCCCTTAAAATACCTATAAGCCTTCCAATTGGAGGGCTTTTTTTTGCTGTGTTCGCAAGGATTGCTTAATTTTATATTTATAAATCATAAATATGCAGGTTTTTACGAGTTCCCTACCCGACCCCCTATTTGCAGCGCTTTCAGAGAAAGCTACCGAGCTCAAAGTGCCTAAAAACAAAATCATTGAAAAAGCCCTTGCTCTCTACTTAGAGCAACTCAATAAAGCTGCATATATTAAATCGTATCGTCAAATGGCTGCAGATACCGACGTCATGCTATTAGCAGAAGAAGGCATGCAAGCTTATTATTCCCAACTTAACAGCCTTGATCAAGATGAAACAAGGTGAAATTTGGATGGCCAATCTTGACCCCACACGCGGAAGTGAACAAGCAGGCTTTCGGCCTATATTGGTGTTCAGCGGAGATTTATTCAATACCCATACACCACTCATTATTGGGCTCCCACTTTCTTCCAAAATCAAAAACTATAGAGGAAATCTCATTCTTGAACCCGACCCTGAAAACGGTCTCAAAGAAAAATCTGAAGTATTTACTTTTCATATCCGCTCCATTGCAAAAGAGCGCTTTATTGAAAAGATAGGTCGCATTGACGATAGAAAACTAAAGGAATTGAGAAAATATCTACAAGAAATCTTGACTTATTAACCCAAAGCTACATCTAAGATCATCATTACTAAGAAGCCCCCGATAAAGCCCAAAACGGCAACATCGGTGTATTTGTCGCGCTGGGTTTCGGGGATGACCTCCTCTACCACCACAAAGATCATGGCGCCGGCAGCAAAAGACAGCGCAAAAGGTAAAATGGGTTCCATATAAATGACCGCAACGGCGCCAATAACACCCGCAATTGGTTCTACGATAGCTGAAAGCTGGCCGTACATGAAACTCTTCATGCGGCTCGCTCCCGCTCGCCGCAGAGGCATGGCCACGGCAAATCCTTCCGGGAAGTTTTGGATGCCAATACCAATTGCCAAAGCGATAGCACCAGCAATTGTGGCGCCTTCCATGCCGTTGGCTGCTGCGCCAAACAAAACCCCAACAGCTAAGCCTTCTGGAATATTGTGCAAAGTAATCGCAAGTACCAAAAGGGTGGTTTTGTGCAGTTGCGTTTTGACACCTTCGGTTTCGTTTTCATTGAAATTGATGTGCAAATGCGGTAATTTTTTGTCGAGGAAAAACAAAAACAACGCACCTGTAAGAAAACCAACGGCGGCTGGCATCCAGGGTGCGCTAGGGTAAATCCTTTCGGAAAGTTCAATAGAAGGCATCAGTAAAGACCAAAAGCTGGCCGCCACCATGACGCCACCGGTAAAACCCAGCATGCCATCGAGCAGGCCGCGGTGCATGTTTTTAAAGAAGAACACCAAACTAGCGCCTGCTGCGGTTACCAACCAAGTAAAAGTGGTGGCCAAAAAGGCTGCAAAAACAGGATCGATATGGGTAAAGTAATGTTCGAGTTGTTGCATCATAGATACAAAGTTAATAGAAACACGCTACCTAAAACAAGCCTCAATCAAAACCAAGCGTTTTGGCGTTGTTGCGCATTGAAGTAGTTACAGCAGTTCCAAAGTCATCGGGTTTAGCTTGGGTTGTTTTGGCTTTTTCAGCTTCGATGTACTTGCTGCGCTCAGTCTCTAAACGCGCCATTTCTTTTTGAATAGCACTGCGCTCTTCGGTTTTTTGTTTTACAAATGTCTGGCGTTGCTCCACACTCATTCCTTTCATTTCGGCCGGCAATTCGTCGTCACTTAACTGCCGTAATTTAGTGGAATCAGCCTTGTTGGCATCGACAATATCCCATTTGTCGTTTTTGTAACTCGACTTAGACTTCACTAAATAACGCTCCGTTTCAACGGATTTGGAAATACCCCATGCATTTTCGTCTTGAGAAAGTTGTTTGGACTTCGATTCAACTGCCACCGATCCATAACCAATGTAGGTGTTGTTCAGTAAGCGGTTTTGTTCAATGATTTGATCGTCAAAAGGAGTTTCGATTTGTTTGATGGCAGCATCTGAATTGATATTAAAAAAATCACCTTTAGCGCAATCGGCACCTTCTTTCCAGCCTAAATTGACGCCTTGCAGACGGTCTCCACAAAAAATAGTGCTCACCAAAACGTGTTTCTCGGCGGCGAGTACGCAAGCAGTTGAAGTCGAGATTGGCCCTTGTTTGAAGGATTCGTTACCTGCAATATAAATGAGTTTGAGGTCTTGCGGGCTATTAGACCAATTGAGTTCTTTCAGCGAAGAAACTATGACTGCAGGACAAAATTCGTCGCCACCACTGGTGCGCAAGCCAAAGAGTTTTTCAGAAACCAAATCGAGGTCTGTAGAAAAATCGAGTTGCTTACGGATGTAGTTTTGAGTAGCTGGAATAGTGGAATTACCGTAGTCGTACATGGCGATTTCTAAGGTAACCGGAGCGCCTTGATAGGTCAGTGTAGAAGCCTCATTGACAATGGCCCAAATGCGAGATTTCGCTTGGTTGAGCAAGCCATCCATGCTGTTGGAAGTATCGAAAAGAATCACGAGTTGCACCTTGCGCTGCGCAAAAGAAGTAGCCGTGAAAAGAAAGAGTAAGCTTAAAGTTAAGGATAATTTCATGGGTTGAATTTTGGCATTTGTTACCAAAATGATGCCAAAAAAACTACAACTCAAACGCTTCGATGGCCAGGCGGTAACCGTTGAGGCCAAAACCAAAAATGCAGCCTTTACAAACAGGGCTCAATAAAGATTCATGGCGGAAGCTTTCGCGTCCAGCAATATTAGAAATGTGTACCTCAACAACTGGAATGGAAATAGCGGCAATGCAATCGCGCAACGCAACGCTCGTGTGGGTGTAGCCCCCTGCATTGAGAATGATGCCATCGACAGTTGCGTTTTGGAGGCAATCAATCAGTTCACCTTCAATATTAGATTGAAAATAACTTAAAGTATGATCAGTTTGCGCTTTGAGCGTCTCAAAATAAGCTTCGAATGTGACATTCCCATATATTTGTGTTTCTCGGGTTCCGAGCAAAT
>CANHSA010000206.1 GCA_947463345.1 Flavobacteriales bacterium | reverse complement strand
CCAAAAGAATCCAAGACCTCTTTAAAAATGCTTAGCTACAAACAACGACTCAATCATATCAGCACCTTCATCTTTGATGTCGACGGCGTTTTCACCGACGGCAAAGTCTACCTTATCAACGATGAAATTGTCAGAGCCCTCAATTCCAAAGATGGCTATGCAGTTCAGTATGCCGTCAAAATGGGCTACAAAATCTTTTGCATAACGGGTGGTTCTTCGCCTGAGGTCAAAAAACGCCTTGTGGGCTTGGGTGTACACGACGTCTATTTAGGCTCTCACAACAAACTCGAGCGCTACGAACAAATCAAAAAAGAATACAATTTAAGCGATACCGAAATTGCCTATATGGGCGATGACATTCCGGATATCCCTGTGCTGCGTGTCGCTGGGCTTTCTGCTTGCCCTCAAGATGCCGTGAGCGATGTCAAAGCAAACGTACACTACCAGAGTCCGTATCTCGGCGGCAAAACTTGTGTCCGAGACCTCATCGAGCAAACCCTCCGCTGCCAAAACAAATGGCTCAGCGAGTTGGCTTACGAGTGGTAAACCAATATTGCTTGAGTTCTTCTGCCAAACGCAACTGATTGAGGGCCCTTCTTAAGTTGTGTTGCTCGTCTTTTACCTTGTAATATACGTCATTTTGCAAGTAATCGGTCAAAAAACGCAGCGCCTGAACAAGGATAACGCCACATGCAGCCGTAAAAATTTTTACTTCATCTAATTGGAAGGTTTCGAGTAAAACTTCAAAAATCTCCTCCCTAAATAAGGGTTTTCCTTCAGGTACATCTTCTCCAAAAGAACAATAAGAGCGCATCATATCGCCGTAATCGTAAAACGGGCTACCTAGCTGAATGGTATCCCAATCGATGAGGGCGCGCACTTGATTGCCATTCGGATGAAACAAAAAATTACCAAGTTTTGGATCGGCGTGGATCAATACTTTTGGCGCTTTTTCCAAAAAATCTTGCCAGTCAGTAAGAAAAGTCCAATTATCCTCGAGAAGTTTTATTGCGCTCGATGCTTTTAATTTCCGGTCTGAATCTATATTCCTAACTGTATCTTGGTAAACTTTCAGCCGCAGGCCAACATCTAAAAAACCCGAAATAGGTGCTTTCCAATGTTGCGCATCAATTTGGCCGAGAGCAGCGTGAAACTCAAGAAGTGCAACAGCAGCCAATTTGGAATTTTCGACTGTCACGCTGTTGAGCGTTATACTCGGCGTAATGGCGGCTACCAATCGATAACATTCATTTTCAAACGCAAAACAAGTGGTCCCGGCCTTCGTAGGTAGAAATTGTAGCGGTATCAATTTGGGTAAAATGACAGCTTTTGAAAACCCTTCTAATTGGAGTTGTAACAGCGCTGGTTCATTAAAAACATGTGCATTGATTTTTTGTAGGATGAAATTGGCAGTTGTGGTCCGAACCAACCAGGTATGATTGATAAGACCCTCTTCGATTGGACTGATATGGGTAGGTTGTAAACCCCATTCTTCAAAAAGCAGTGCTTTTAATTCCATTCAGAAAAGTTGCGTGGATACTGCTTGCCTTCAAGCGCAAGGATCTGACTTTTTGCTGCTGCAAGGTCTGCAGCGTAGGTGATACCGAACCAATCGGCTGGCATTTGTTGAATTTGCACCTGTAAAACTCCTGTTTCTATGAACTCATTGATCACTCTTGGAAGGTATATTTCAAGCGTTTCATGGCTTGCATGCACTTCTAAAAAATCTTGAACCTTTATCTTTAAGAGCTCTAAAAATGTACTTGGCAAGAGCCAAGCATTCATTGAAATGAGTGCGTTTGGACTGAACTCACGGCCCTGTTCATCGGTAATTTGATCATTGACCATTTCAATTTTCAGGACCTCTTCAATGGCTGTTAAATAACCGTGTTCCGTTTGACACAAACCTCTGGCAACAGGCCCGTTCGGGCTTAGCGTTGGGGCTAATTCGAAAGCCAAAGCTGCCGCTTCAACGCCATTTTGAATCAAAGACATGGCTGTCTGACAAATACTTTGACCATAGTAATCGTCGGCATTGAGCACCAAAAAAGGACCTTTCCATTTGCCGTATAAAAAGTGCAGCGCATGAGCTGTCCCCCAAGGTTTAGAGCGGTTTTGTTCTTGTACAATGAGCTCGTAGCGCGCGGGTTGTATCCATTGATTCAATTGCGCTGCAACAATGTCTTGCATGCCCGGACGAATAATGATAAAAACCTTCTGAAAACCCGCTTGCATGGCATCATAACAGGCGTATTCAAACAGAAAGCGACCTTCCGTGCCAAATGGTTCTATTTGTTTGGCACCTCCGAAACGAGCACCTAAACCACCCGCTAATATGACCAATGCTGCATCAGTAGTTGGCATCGAAAGCAAAGATAGGTTGACGCGTTTTCCAAGCACCTTTTGTAAAGTCTGGAATATCTTGAGGAGCGCCATTTTGGGCAATAGACTTTTCACTGAGCGGTGTAACGGCATACCAAGCAGCAAGGTCATAGACATCTAAGGGGAACGGTTTATTTTGCTTGATGCATTCAATGAAGGCGTTGTCGACGAAATAATCCATACCGCCATGTCCTGAAGATTCTGCAGCCGCCGCATTTTGTTTCCAAAGCGGATGATCGTAGAGCTCTAGCCATTTTTGGCTGTTGTCCCAGCGGTGCGAATGCTTCATGGCACCTTCAAAGTAGATGTGACCTTGTTCGGGGTCGCCCCAACCGAAGTCTTGCCAAATGCCTTTTGTGCCCTGAACCCGAAAACCGAGGTTATAAGGACGCTGCAAACTGGTGTCGTGGGTCAAGATGATTGTTTCGCCATTGGCACATTGCAAATGGGTGGTCACGACGTCACCTTGTTTGAATTCAATTTTAGCATTGGGATGCGCCTCGCCTCCTTTTGGATGTTCGACAATATAATTGTGCAAACCCCTGGCTTTACTCGAGAAGGAACTCAAACGCACCAAACGATTGCCGCGGTTGAGGTCGAGCATGGTGGCAACGGGGCCCAAGCCATGGGTTGGGTAAAGCTCGCCGTTGCGGTTCAGGTAATGATTGGTGCGCCAAGCGGCTTCGCTGTAGCCTTTG
>CANHSA010000205.1 GCA_947463345.1 Flavobacteriales bacterium | reverse complement strand
TCTGAAATCAATGATGAAGACAACTTTGTTCAATTTGTTGAACAAGGTGTTTCGGCTCAACTCCAACAGCAAGGCATAGATTTTACCGGCTTGTATTTAGACCTCAATTTTCATGTCACACCCGATGCGAACATGAAACTCATTTTTAATGAACAAACCGGCGACGAAATTACGGCCAAAGGCAGCGGTGAGCTCAACATCAAACTCGATCAATACAACCAACTCACCATGAACGGCCCTTATGTCATTGCCAAAGGCAGCCGTTACAACTTTGCACTTGGTTCCATTAAGCAAACTTTCGACATAGAAGCCGGATCAAAAATCGAATGGACCGGCGACCCCTACAACGCCGATATCGCCATCAATACCGTTACGCCCAAGCGCGCCTCTATTTTAGAGTTGAGCCCTGAAATTCAAGACAACACGCTCGTCAATCAAGAAATCCTTTGCTATCTCAAGCTCACCGAATCGCTCTTGGCGCCAAAAATCACCTTTGATTTGGTGGCACCACGTGTCACTGAAACAGGAAAAGCACTGCTTGACCGCGTCAAATCTGACCCAGATGAGCTCAATAGACAATTTTTCTCTTTGCTACTTGTCAGTAAGTTTCAGCCGCTCAAAGGCAATCTTTCAGCTGGTGGTTCAGCCGCACTTGACCTACTTGAATCACAGATCAATGCGGCGCTTGGCAAATTGTCCGACAACTATAAACTCAACGTGGACTACGGCGCTGATGAAGCAGCCGGAGAAAGCAAAGTTGAACTCGGCGTAGCCAAAGGTTTCCTAGATGACAAACTCGTTATTACCGGAAGCTTTGGCGTTGAAAACCGGAGTTCAGCCACCGCCAGCGGTTCGCAGGCCTACACCAACTCCATGATCGGTGACGTCAACATCGAATACAAAATTCAAGACAACTTCCGCGTTCGGGCTTTCAATCAGTCGAATACCAACTCGGTCAATGAAAACCAAGGTCCGTTTACACAAGGATTCGGGGTTTCGTATTACGAAGAGTTCCATAAATTTTCGGAGTTATTATTTGTGAAGCGCCTCCAACAATTAGTGCAAAAAAGCCCAAAAAAATCTAGTGTGCCTGCACCAAAAAAACACAGACAACCTGTAACTTTACCCCAAGATGAAAAAAGTACTAGTAGCCAATCGCGGCGAGATCGCTCGACGCGTGCTTAGAACCCTCAATAAAATGGACATCCGTAGTGTGGCCATTTATTCCGATGCCGATGCCAATGCACCACACGTGCTCGAAGCCGATGAAGCTGTTTACGTGGGGCAAAGCCCGTCGTCAGAAAGTTATTTACAGCAAGATAAAATCATACAGATTTGTAAAGACCTCGGCGTAGATGGCGTGCATCCGGGCTATGGTTTTCTCTCTGAAAACGCAGGTTTTGCGCGCAAATTAAAGGCCGAAGGCATCAAACTCATTGGCCCTTCCCCGGAGTCTATGGAAGTAATGGGCGACAAACTCTCTGCCAAACAAGCGGTAAAGTCTTACAATGTTCCTTTAGTACCGGGCGTAGACGAAGCTATTTCTGATGTTGCGGCCGCTAAAGTTATTGCCGCTGAGGTCGGTTATCCAATTCTCATCAAAGCCTCTGCCGGAGGTGGCGGAAAAGGCATGCGTTTGGTTCAAAACGAAGCCGAATTTGAGGAGCAAATGACGCTCGCTCAAAACGAAGCGCGTTCTTCTTTTGGCGACGACGCTGTTTTCATCGAAAAATTTGTCGACCAACCACGCCACATCGAAATTCAAGTTTTTGCCGACCAACTAGGCAACACCGTTTATTTATTCGAGCGCGAGTGCTCGGTACAACGCCGTCACCAAAAGGTAGTAGAAGAGGCACCAAGCGCTGTGCTGACGCCTGAACTTCGCCAGCAAATGGGCGAAGCAGCAGTTGCTGTATGTAAAGCCTGCAATTACGAAGGCGCTGGTACGGTAGAATTCCTCATCGATGCGGGGCTCAATTTTTACTTCTTGGAAATGAATACCCGTTTGCAAGTAGAGCACCCCGTTACCGAAGAAATCACTGGCCTCGACCTCGTCGAGTGGCAAATTCGCGTAGCGCGTGGCGAGCGCTTGCCTAAATTGCAAGACGAACTCCACATCAATGGGCATGCAATAGAAGTGCGCGTATACGCCGAAGATACCCTCGGAGGTTTCACCCCCGATATTGGTACCTTAGACCGCTACCGCATTCCGTCTGGGCGCCACATCCGCGTAGACGACGCCTTTGAAGAAGGAATGGAAATCCCGATTTACTACGATCCTATGATAGCCAAGCTGGTGGTTTGGGGAAAAACCCGCGAAGAAGCCATTGACCGTTGTATTGCTGCCATTGACAACTACCAAATTTCTGGTGTCAAAACCACCCTAGACTTCGGAAAGTTTGTCCTGAAGCACCCCGCCTTCCGCAGCGGACATTTCGACACCAATTTTGTCAAAACGCATTTCTCCGACCCTGCCTTACTCAAAGATGCCATGCAAGAAGAAGAGCGCGCTTTAGTATATGCCCTCGACACCATTTGGCAAGATGTTCAGGCTTTTAAGAAAGCTTCTTATGCTTCAAGAGATATTACCTCGTCTTGGAAAAACCAAATCAGATAAAAATATTTACAGCGGGTCAAATTGGCTCATGAAAAAAACGTACTTTTACGGCGCAAATTTGACAGTATGAACTTACACGAATTCCAAGGAAAAGCAATTCTCAAAAAATACGGCGTGGCCGTACAAGAAGGCATTGTAGTTGACACCATAGAAGCAGCAGTTCCTGCAGCTCAAAAGCTCACAGAAGAAACCGGTACCTCATGGTACGTGGTAAAAGCCCAAATTCATGCGGGTGGTCGTGGTAAAGGAACTGTCGAAGAAACAGGTTCTCATGGTGTTGTCCTTGCAAAAGGCATCGACCAAGTTGAAGAAAAAGTAGCTGGCATCCTCGGTGGCCACCTCACAACGCTTCAAACCAACGGCAAAGGCAAAAAAGTAAATCAAGTACTCATCGCACAAGATGTCTACTACCCAGGTCCAACAGAAGTTCAGGAATTCTATATGTCTGTTCTCCTCGACCGCGAGTC
>CANHSA010000204.1 GCA_947463345.1 Flavobacteriales bacterium | reverse complement strand
ATTCACCAGCTAAAGCGCGTGCCGAACTACAGCTTCCAAGCACGCCCATAGAAGAGGCTATCGCCGATTGCATTGGTTGGTACAAAGAAAACGGGTATTTACCCCCAGCAAATTCATGATTCATTTTTTAAGTATTCCCTTCGACCAAAGCCCTAGTCTCAAAAGCGGTATTGCTCCAATTTATCTTGCGCTACTTGGCTTTGTCGTGTTTTGGTTCAT
Organism: Flavobacteriales bacterium; assembly: GCA_947463345.1. Lineage (GTDB taxonomy): Bacteria > Bacteroidota > Bacteroidia > Flavobacteriales_D > Crocinitomicaceae > UBA952. The sequence continues at coordinate 2,871 of CANHSA010000204.1, read as the reverse complement.
TTCTAAATCCGAGGGAGTCAAAGCTCATTACTTCAAAAAATATCCCTCAGATACTGCTTGGTTGCGTTTCATTTACATGACCAAATGGGTCGGGTTCCTGAGTATGGGACTTCTTCCGTTGCTCTTTTTATTGGCAACTGAACCCCAACGCAGTATCGCCTATTACGGCTTAAATTTCAGAAGCGACACCTTGCTTTTCAATTTGGTAGCCACCGTAGGGCTCTCCTTGATTTTGATGCCACTCGCGGCTTTTTCAGCAAAAAAACCTAAAAACTTAATCAATTACCCTCAAATCCGAGCCCTTCGCTGGGATACCAAAACCTTCCGGCTGAACTTGCTCGGTTGGGCCGTATATCTATTTGGTTACGAGTTATTGTTTCGAGGAATTTTACTCTTCCCTTTGGTGGAAGCCTACGGCGTATGGTTGGCTATTGCCATCAATGTAGCATTGTATTCAGCCACCCACATTCCAAAAGGATTTGACGAAACAATTGGCGCTATTCCACTCGGCTTTCTGCTTTGCCTACTCACCTTAATGGCTGGCAATATTTGGATCGCCTTTTTGGTCCATTTGGCCATGGCCTGGACCAACAGCCTCACTGCACTCAAACACCACCCCGAAATCCATTACAGCAAATGGCAAAAAAACGCTTCATAAATAAAGTGGCGGTTGTCACGGGGTCAAGCCGTGGTATTGGTAGCGCAATTGCACTGGCCATAGGCAAAGAGGGTGCAAAAATCGTTCTGAATGGCCGCGACGAAATCAGGCTTCAAGAAGTTCAGGCCGAATTGACCCAACAAGGTATTGAAGCTGTCTATTTCAAAGCTGATGTTTCTGATTTTCAGCAAGCCAAAGAGCTCAGCAATTTTGCATTGCAAACTTTCGGAAAGATCGATATTTTAGTCAACAATGTTGGCATTTCCAGCAGGGGCTACCTCGCCGATTTAGACCCAAGTGTGCTGGAGCAAGTCTTTAAAAGCAATGTGTTTGGCACCATCTACCCAACTCAAGCTGCACTTCCTGCTTTGCGCGAGTCCAAGGGTAGTATTGTTTTTATCTCTAGTTTGGCAGGTATTCATGGGCTGCCTGGCCTCTCGCCTTACAGCGCTTCAAAAATGGCACTCACCTCCTTTGTTGAATCTTTGCGCATAGAGGAACACGCACAGCAAGTACATATAGGTATGCTACAGGTCGCCATGACAGAAATTGTACACAATAAAGAAGTAGTGGCAGCAGATGGCAGCAAACAAGTGCTAGCGCCGCGCCAAAAAGGCAAAGTGCTCACTATGCAGCAAGTTGCAAACGATTGCCTTGCACTCATTGTTAAAAGACGCTACAAAAAAACACAGACCCTAATGGGCAATTTGAATTTGATATTCAATCGGATTTCACCGCTCATCGTTGAAAGCATCCTGCGCAAGAACCTTCATAAATTCGAGGAGAACAGCAAATGATCGGCCAAGACTTTCCAAAACTTGAATGGCAGTTCCTAGGGCTCGATTTACTCGAACCCAATGCCATGTTTGGCGATATAGTACTTTTTTCAGTATCTCTTTTTATTGCGAGCAAGATTTCTAAAAACCTAGGTAAGCATCCTTTTTATGCCAATTGGCGAAAATTCTACCTTTGGTTTGGCTGGAGTTTCCTCTTTGGCGGTTTTGGTCACCTCTTGTACAATTACCTTGGGCTTTGGGGGAAATACCCTTCCTGGATTTTAGGCATGGTTGCTACTTACTTCTTGAGCAAAGCTATGATCAGTTTGTGGCCTCAAGCCAAACAAAAAACAACCTTTGAGCGCTTGGCCTTGACCTTACTTTTGATCGGTATGCTGATAGAAGTTATCGTGTTTATCAATGTCGACCTAAGTATTGATCAGAGCAAAGGCTTATTTGTTCCTACATTGGTTAGTGGCATTGGCCTCATCTTTTCTTTGGTCTTTTTAGGTGTTCGTTATCAAAAAAGGATCCATCCGAGATTCAAATTCCTTTGGATTGCCGCTTTAACGCTCTTACCCAACGCTTTTATACAAAGTCAAAAAATCAATTTGAACCAGTGGTTTGACCGCAATGATTTCTCACATGTCTTGCTCTTGATGAGCCTGCTGTTGTATTTCCATACGCTCAAAGCAACTCAAAACGCTGCCATTTTTAAGGCATAAAAAAAGGCGAACATGGTCCGCCTTTAAATGTTGTTTGCAATCTTTTTTAGAAATTATAGGCTACACCAACCGTTGTGTTGAGGTATTTGGTGATGACGCCGTCAATTTGGAAAAGTTTAGGCATGTAAGTAGCATCCACTAAAATGCGCACATGATCTGAAACTCGGTAGCTAGGTGTTAAACCCGCCATGATAGCGATCATGTCGTCGCCACGCAGCAAATAGGTGTCGTTAAAAATGGAATTGCCATTGTTCAATAGAGCTGCTCCTCCGTGTACTTCAAGACCAAATTTGGCATTCTTGTTTGCCAATTGAACTACATTTAAGTTCAATTGTAAACCCAAACGGTTGAGGTTGTTTTCGCCAATGATATCAAGGCCGCCATCTAATTTTAAACCAAAGCTAGGCACAAAATTATAGGTAAGCGCTGTATTTAAAGAAATTCCGTTTCCGGCTTCACCAAGTAGGTGTGCACCCGCATTGAACTGCACGCCAAGTTTGTTCTTTTGAGCAAAACCTAATGTGGTGGCAAAGATAGAAAGGATGAGTAAAGACTTTTTCATGTTTATGATTTGAAGACGAAGTTATTAAATTTATTTCAGTTGTGGTCAAATTTGAGAAAATTACCACTTATTCTATTCAAATAAGTAATTCAGTTGTAGCTCAAAAGCACTTTGTAATTGCGGCGCTTTGGCAAAACTGGAAACCGTTAT
>CANHSA010000203.1 GCA_947463345.1 Flavobacteriales bacterium | reverse complement strand
TACCTAAACCAACCCCTGATTTTGCATATACTGGTGGTGGTTGCACAGCCCCATGTGCGGTTCTTTTTGAAAATAAATCCAAAGACGCAACCAGTTATAGTTGGAATTTCGGTGATGGAACGTCATCAACCGAAGTGAGTCCAACTAAAACCTACAATGTAGGCGGAACTTACACAGTCACTTTGACGGCATTGGGTTTGGGCGGATCAGAATCAACTTCTAAACAGATTTTGATACAGCAATCAACTGCATCTCAACTACCAGTTCCAAATTTCACCTTTAGCGGTGGGGGTTGTATGGCCCCTTGCAATATTAGTTTTACAAATACTTCAACAAATGCTAATTCATACGTCTGGGATTTTGGTGATGGTAGTACATCTACTTCCAATAACCCGAATCATACCTATACTTCAGGAGGCGCTTATTCTGTAATTTTACGCGCCACCAATGCGGCCGGTACTAGTCAAATTACAAAAAATGTTAATATCGCCAATGCGCCTACAAGAGTCAGAATTACCAATGTCACAATAATTAATATTCCTTTTGTTGACCCCAATGGATCTAGTTGGGATATTGGCAATGGACCTGATTTGTTTTTTAAGATAACAGACATGGCCAATAATGTTTTATTGGATGGTTCAGGCGCTAGAATAGACGATGTGGTATCATCTATGATGCCTGTTTCGTGGAGTTTGACCACTCCATTTGAAATCACTGATTTTAATTCGCTAAGGTATGTAGACGCTTGGGATTACGACACTTTTGATCCAGATGATTTGATTGGTTATGTTTCTTTTATTATGAATGACTATACAAGCGGAAGCAATCCGTATCCGACAACGGTTACTAAAACAGAAAATGGTGTAACCATTCGTTTAATTCTGACCTGGCAATAGGTTGTCCTAATGGGTGTTTAAAGTATTTGTAATTTACTAGGGAATTCTAAATTATTCCTTTGAATAAGTCCTGAAAGAACAATAAAGAACAGTAGTCGTTCGACCATCGGTTACGCAAAAGGCGTTCCTATGGAATGGGCCGAAGTTGTCTTTTCCTTTTTTCGCTTCAATTAGATGGTTGGCTAACCGAAATGGTACCTTTGGCGCGGTCTCACCTCACCGCCCTAAACCCCACGGCTTGGGGTTTGAGTTCCCAGCCTTTGATTTCGGCCAGGAGGGCGAGGCGGATTAGCTCCAGGACGTTGCTGTTGACACGGGTCTGTTGAGTGCCCGCGCGTTTGGTGGCCTGCTGCAGCAGTATCTTGCGATAAGCATTGTCCAGCTGGGCGGGGGTGAATTCGAGGGTATCGGCCAAGGTATGGATATGGTCATCGCTTAGGCCAAAGGGAGACGAGACTTTACCGGCCCCAAAGCGTTTGCGGAGCAAGCGTTCACGGTTCAAGGCCTTTGGGAGGGGGATACGGACCTTGAAATTCCAGTGCCGCTCCAATTTATTGATGTTTTAAAAAAAGATGTAAATTTTTGATAACAAAATTTTGACAAATTGAGTCAAAAAGTCGTTTTGGGCATCCAAAACGCATAAATCAGGGGTGCAGGCGACGCTCTTTTTTGTATCATCTCGGGTTTGTTTAAAAAAAATCGGTTCGCTCTAGGGTGAAAACAGCGAGGGATTTTTAAATTTGAAATAGGACTTGTTCAAAAAACATAACACCCCTACTTATGGTAAAAAATACCAGGTACGTGAATTCTGAATTCCCTTTGGTAAAAGAAATGGGGGCAACCTACAGGGTCATCGTTCGTGAAACCCTTCAAAGGGTCTTGGAGATTGAGGCCCCTTCGGCGGAAAGTGCCGTAGAAACCGTTAAGGGCCTTTATCAGCAGGAAATAGTTGTTTTGGATTATGCTGATTTTGTTGACTTTGAAATCAGCATTCAGCACTCTTTAAACAATTAATGCTCAAAGCTGTCATATTCTCGATGTGTTAGTAGGGCATAGTTAGAACAATATTTGCGTACTTGGCAGGCTTAAATAACGACATAACGGCATGAAAAATAGAAGAGAACCAACGAATTTTGATACCTCTTAAATATTTATAGACTAAAAACAACTAAACAAATGGAGACCAGCGACCATTATAAAAACGGGGAATAACCGAAAAGTTCCACTATCTGGATATCTTAAATTTAAATAAATGAAGAAAATTACAATGACTATTACAGCGACTCTGTTCGCAGTTGCCTCTTTTGCAGGCGACATTTTAACTCTAAACAACGAAATGGTTTTTGAAGGTAAAGTAACTAAAATCAAAGAATGTGCTGTTGTTTTCAAAGCAAACGGACATAGGTATATAGTTCCGGCTTCTGAAATATTTTCACTCCAATTTGAAAATTCAGAAGACAAGGTTTACACGGACTATATGCAAATGGAATACGGAGACCCGAACAAGTGCCTAAACGGCAGACTGGATGCTGAAAACTATCACGGCAAGAGAGGTAGTCACTTTGTATTGGGAGTGCTTTTTGGACCCTTTGCAATGATTGGAACGGCTTTATCTAATCCGACACCTGACAGAGGCAAACAAACCTATATGATGTCAAGGAACAAAGAACAGTTCAGTGACCCTGAATATCTAAGTTGTTACACGAAAAAAGCGAAAGGACAACTAATTGGAATAGAAGCTTTAGGTTGGGGAGCTTGGATTTTATTTATTTTAGCATTTTAACTTGATAGAAAAGATAACCAACCCATAACCGCACCTGCGGTCAAGTTGTGCGGTTTTGGAAATTTATCACTTGTGGTTCTAAAAAAACTTAATAGATAATTGAAAATTAAGTACTTTGATCGCCGCAACTCCGGGTAGCTTCCAACTTTACTCCCAAACAACTAATCTTGAGTAATGTCAAAAATCAGACTAACCATTTTTATAACCCTATTCGTGCCGGGCTTCTTGGTTGCCAAGAATAGGGAATCATTAACCAACAGGGTCATAACGACGATGTTTCATGCTCCGGAAGACGCTTCCTATTTGGGTACAAATAATTTCCAATACCGCCTTAACTCGGACATTCCTTATTCCGAGCATTTAGGCTTCTCTACCAATTCGGATGCATGTCATTTTTCTTCTACGCTTTGCTT
>CANHSA010000202.1 GCA_947463345.1 Flavobacteriales bacterium | reverse complement strand
TGACTTTCGTTTAATTCGTCTAGATAGGACATGTAAAAAATGCTGTTTTCAAAAGTACTATTTTAAGTTGCGCTGCATCCACTCAAATTGCAGTATTTTTGCACAAATTTTTGCCTCAAACCGAAACTAACGTTAGCCCTTTACGTATAAACCGTTTTTGAATTTCCAAGCATGAGAACAAAATACATAGACCTGATCGAACAAACTTTTGATTTTCCTCAAAATGAATTCTTCTTGCGCGAAGAACGCTTGTTCTTTCACGGCATCGACCTCATGCGTTTGGTGCACGAACACGGTACCCCACTCAAGTTTCATTACTTGCCGCAAATCTCCAATAATATCCAGCGCGCTAAAGGCTGGTTTAGAGAAGCCATCATGAACCTTGGTTATCAAGGCAACTACTATTATTCTTACTGTACCAAAAGTTCTCATTTTGCTTTTGTGCTCGACGAAGTCCTGAAAAACGATGTACACATCGAAACTTCATCTGCTTTTGACATCGATATCGTGAGAAGTTTGCAAGCTGCTGGAAAGCTCAAGCACAAGAGTTATGTCATTTGTAATGGCTATAAACCCGAGCCTTACCTACAGAAAATTGCCGACCTCATTGAGGAAGACGACTTGCGAATGGTGCCTGTTGTAGACAACATCGACGAGCTCAAGCAACTCATTAGCCTGACTACTAAAGAACTCAATATAGGTATTCGTATTGCTTCTGAAGAAGAACCAAAGTTCGAGTTTTATACCTCGCGTTTAGGGATTCGCTACCGCGAAATCGTTCCTTTCTACAAAGCCATTCTCAAAGAGAACCCAAGAGTGCGCGTCAAGATGCTGCACTTTTTTATCAACACCGGAATCAACGACACCGCTTACTACTGGAACGAACTCACCAAGTGTTTGCGCGTCTATTCCGACCTCAAAAAACTTTGTCCAGAACTAGATTCCCTCAATATTGGCGGCGGTTTCCCAATTAAAAAATCTTTGGCTTTTGATTTTGATTACGCCTACATGGTGCGTGAAATCCTGACACAAGTAAAACGTGTTTGCCAAGACAACGATATTCCAGAACCCAATATTTTTACTGAATTTGGTTCGTTTACCGTTGGTGAGAGCGGCGGAGCCATTTTTAGTGTACTGCATCAAAAGCAGCAAAACGACCGTGAAAAATGGAACATGATCGATTCTTCGTTCATGACCAACTTGCCAGACACCTGGGCTATTAATCAGCGTTTCATCATGCTTCCGATCAACCGTTGGAACGACGACTACGAGCGTGTGCTATTGGGCGGGCTCACCTGTGATTCCGACGACTACTACAACTCTGAGCAGCATTCAAACGCCATTTACTTGCCTAAATTCGATAAAAACAACACTTTGTACATCGGATTCTTTAACACGGGTGCTTACCAAGAAACCATTGGTGGCTACGGTGGCCTCAAACACTGCCTCATTCCTGAACCTAAACACATCCTCATTACCCGCGACGAAAACGGAAAAATTCAGACCGAAGTGTTTAGCAATGAGCAAACTGCGCAAGACTACTTAAAAATATTAGGCTACGACAAGTAAGTGAGGCGTTATTCGTGCTATATTTGCGCACAATTCAAAAAGCATGAAAGTCGCGTCAATCTCTTTATTAGCCTCCAACAAATTTTCTTCAAAGGTTCAAGCTTGGGCTTCGAGTGTGGCTACAGAGGTGCTTTCTGTCTCAGACAAAAACGCCGATTTCTTTGAATCTACAGATAGTCTGTTGATTTTCAATCAGAACCAAGAACTTGGCCAGGAAGTTTTAGAGATCAAAGCTCGCTACGACAAACAACAAAAACCCGTTCACAAAATTGACATCAACGGCACCTTGCGTGTGGGTATTACCAATTTTGACCTCTGGCTAGATAGCACCAAATCTAAACATCTGATGGTCATCGGAGCTGAAGAGCTCGCCGACAACCCCAACCTAGACCGCTACCTCGACGCAGTTTAATTTCTTGATTGTTTTTTCTTGCTGCTTAGTTTCTCAATTGCGCTTCGCAATCTTTTTCTAATGCATTCACAATGCGTTTCATGGACTTCTCTATCTGCGTTTCACTGAGCGTCTGGTGCCCATCTTGCAGGTAAAATGCCAAGGCATAAGATTTTTTACCACTAGGTAGGTTCTTGCCTTCATAGACATCGAATAATTGAACATCTTGAAGCAATTTGGTTTCTGCTTTTTTTGCGCTTGATTCTAGTGCTTGATAGGTGGTTTGTTGGTCTACAAGCAACGAGAGGTCGCGTCTGACTGCAAAAGATTTAGGAACTTCTTGGAAACGGATCTTTTGTTTATTCGCTTCTTTGACTAAGAGTTGCCAATCAAATTGTGCATAATAGACCGCTTGCTTGACATCAAACACTTGTTGGATCTGCGGATGAATTTTGCCGAGTTCAACAAGTGTTTTGCCATTGATTTGGAGGGCGAAACCCTGTTCGAATAAGACACTTGCTTGCGCTACTTCTTTGCAGTTAGCAGCCAAGCCAAAACGCTGGAGCACAGCCACAACTTCTTTTTTCAGCTCAAAGAAGCTGAATTCTTGGGCTTTGGTGTTATTCCAGTTTTCAGTGTTTTGTTTGCCAACGAGTGCGAGTGCCAAACGCTGTGTTTCTTTGCGCTTTTCGTTGTGTTGTTGGTAATCTTGCCCAAATTCAAAGAGTTGAAGGTCGGGTTGTTGGCGGTTTTGATTGTAAGCAATGTTTTCAAGCAAGCCAAAAACAAGACTTTGACGCATATTGGCGAGGTCTTGGCTCAGCGGATTGAGCATGCTGATGGCCTCACCAAAAGTGGCATCGAGTAGGGTGCTGTATTGTTTTTTGGTAAGGGAGTTGTTCATTACTTCTAAATAAGCTCTTCCTACTAAAAAACCAGCGCAGGCTTCTTTTTCAAAATCGCTTGTTGGCGCTAATTGTGGGCTTAGGCTGAAATTCCATTTTTCTGGAAGCGCAACACTATTGAGGCCGTATATGCGCAGGATTTCTTCAATGACATCTACAGGTCGCGTGACGTCGATGCGGTAGGTAGGCACACTAAGGTTCCAGGTTTCAGAAGTGAAGGAATTAATCTT
>CANHSA010000201.1 GCA_947463345.1 Flavobacteriales bacterium | reverse complement strand
CGAAAAGTAATACAAATGAAAAAAGATATCCACCCTTCAGATTACCGCCTAGTAGTGTTCAAAGACATGTCTAACGAGTATTCGTTTATTTGTCCTTCTTGCGCTGAAACCAAAGAAACCATTTCTTGGGAAGACGGCAACGAGTACCCGTTAGTGAAGCTCGATATCTCTCACAAATCACATCCGTTCTTTACTGGTATCGCACAGTTCGTAGATACAGCAGGACGTATCGACAAATTCAAAAACCGTTACGGTCGTCACATGAAATAATTGACACTATGCTAGGTTTTACATATCTAGCTACTACATATTGAAAGGCTCCAATTTGGGGCCTTTTTTTATGCGCTTTGGTTTCTAAAGTTTGCTCCTTAGTTTCTAAAGCAGATTTGCTAGCGCGCAAATTTAGCGGCGGCCCGCGAAAGCCGATCGTTCATGGCAAGCCCGAGCCCATGGTTAGGGAAGGGTTCTACATAAATCTTTTGAACTTGGGCTGCGTCGGCCTCATGCAGCGCTGCATACAAATTGCGGGCGGCTTCGGTGAGCGCAGCATCCTGACTCAAGACCAAATGTGGGCCAGCAATGAGCTCATTTTTACCAATTGTAATTTGTAGTGCACTATGGCTTTCAGCTTCCGGTTTGAAACCTAAAAACAAGGGGGTGTGGGTGGCGTAGTGGTGCTTGACCATTCCGCTAGTCAGTACGCCGTTGTGCTCATGAACTTTTGCTGCGGGGCTGTAACCCAACACTTCTGCGAGTGCTTCTGTGGTAATGCCGCCGTGTCTGTAAATCAGTACGCGCTCGTTTTCGAGGCCTATAATGGTAGATTCCAAACCTTCCCAGCAAGCACCGCCATCCAGAATATAAGGAATGCGCCCGGTGAGTTGTTCATAGACGTGCGCTGCAGTTGTGGGGCTCAGTTGGCCATACAAATTAGCGCTCGGGGCAGCAAGTGGCCTTCCGAGCGCAGAAAGGAGTTCTTGCAGCGCTGGGTGCTTCGGAAAGCGAATGGCAACGGTGTCTTGCCCGCCAGTAATGAGTGGGCTCACCAAACTGCTTTTGGGAACAATAAAGGTGAGTGGGCCAGGGCAGAAAACACTTGCTAATTTTTGAAATACTTCAGGAAATACTTCTATGTAGGGCAAGGCTTGAGCTAAGCTGGCAAAATGCAAGATCAGTGGGTTCGATGTCGGGCGGCCTTTGGCCTTGAATATATCGAGAACGGCGTCGTCGTTGTTGGCGTCAGCGGCCAGGCCATAGACGGTTTCGGTAGGGACCGCAACGGTTTGGCCACTTTGAAGTAAAGTGAGTGCTTTGCTGAGGTCTGTACCAATCTCGGTGTTCATGAAGCAAAGTTAGTGTAAACTTAAAAAAAGTACCTGTTTTACTTGAACAAATGATTTTTGCGTGTACCTTTGTATAGAACAATTCTAAATAAGATGCAAGTCATTCTCGCCGACAGCAATGAGCTCATCCGTTTGGGTTTAAGAACCATCTTAAACGCCCAGACGGGTATCAGTATTGTTGGCGAAGCCAAAAACCAAGACGAGCTCTTAGCCCAACTCAAAACCTTTGGCGCCGACGTCGTACTCATCGACTTCACCTCCCACGGCTTCAGCATCGATATCGTTCCAAAAGCATTGTCTAAATTCAAAGACCTCCGCTTTGTAGCGATCACCGAAGCCCAACACGCGCCAATTCTCATTGACGCGCTCAAGTCTGGAGTCACGAGCTATGTCAAAAAAGATTGCGAACTCGCCGAAATCATCGACGCCGTTAAAGAAACCGCTCAAGGCAAGCAGTTTTTCTGTGGTCAAATTTTAGAAACCATCCAAAAAGCGAACATAGACGTCGACGAACTCCATACCGAAGATTTCAGTTGTGGACCAGTGGTGCTTTCCGAAAGAGAAAACGAAATCATTACGCTCATCGCCGAAGGGCAAACCAACGAGCAAATTGCCGAATTTCTTTTCTTGAGCAAACACACCGTCAATACGCACCGCAAAAACATCATGGCCAAATTAGGCGTAAAGAACACCGCTGGCATCGTGATGTACGCCGTGAAGACAGGTTTGGTGTCGCCAAATCGCTTCTTGTTTGCCCCTAGTCTGAACTAGTTAAAAGGCAACGCTAAATTTCAGATTGAAAAGCCGCTGCGTGAGGTAATTCGGCACCGAATAAAACTTCCCTTGCACATCCTGAATCCATTGCTTAGAAAGCACGTTGTTGACCCCAAGAATATTGAAGATCTCCAAAGAAATGAGCGCTTGATCGAGTGCTTGCCAACCTTTTTTACCCTGTTTAATTTCGGATTTGTTGTGCAATAAATCGTAAGACAGCCCGAGGTCTACCCTAAAGTAAGAACGGATGCGCAGGGTGTCTTTGTAGCGCGTAAAGTCGGGCGGTCCGTAGGGAAGTCTGGAGCCGTATTGCAAGCCCATTTGCACTTTAAAGGCTTCGTAGCCTGGCATTTGGTCTTGTACGAGCGCACCAAAGGTGAGCCATTGGTCGGTTGGGCGCGGAATAAATCCGGGCAAAATGACTGCGGAGTCTACGACGGTTTGGTCTTCGCTGTAGCCAAAAATGATGCGTTCCCCGGCCGCGTTGTAGTAGTTGGTGTAGGAGTCACCTTTGATGTCTTCTTTGGTGGACAGCAAACCCAGTTTAAAGAACGATTGAATGCCTTCTACAAACTCGCCGTGTACGTTGATGTCTAAGCCATAAGCGTAGCCAACCGCGTTGTTGTTGGCGTAGTAGCGGGTGCGCACATTTTCGATTTCGTAAGGGTTGAGGTCCCAGAGGTATTTGTAGTAAAGTTCGGTGTTGAGTTTAAATGGCGTTTGGCGCCCCCACATCTGAAACAAGAATTCAGAGCCTGCCACTACATGCAAAGATTTTTGAGCAAGCACCCCTAAAGCCAATTGGCCGTCAAAAGTCCGGAATTCGCGGTAAAATGGCGGTTGGTAATAAAGCCCAGTAGACAACTTAAATAGCAAGCCACGGCGTACGGCCTTGCCATTTTGCCACATGTAGGCTGCCGGCGCATAGGAGAAACTCAGGCGGGGCGTGAAGTAAGGTTCTTTATTAATGCTCGTGTAGCCCCCGCGCAGCCCAAACTGAAAATTCAGCCTACGGGTAGAGAT
>CANHSA010000200.1 GCA_947463345.1 Flavobacteriales bacterium | reverse complement strand
TTCGCTCATATTTTCGAGGTCGTCTTTCAATTCAGTGGGGCTTCCAAAACAGGCAAAACCTGCATTTTTGGTACTGGCACCTGTTGGTAAATAACCGCGTTCGAGGATCACAATTTTCTCTGTTGGGAAGCGCTCGCGCAAGGACAGCGCAGTGGACATGCCCACTAGTCCCGCACCGACAATTCCGAAGGTATGATTGCTCAAATATTGTGCGCGTTCCCAGTAACTCAATTGATCAAATCGCAGCATTTTTTTTACTCGTTGATTTTTAGCAAATTTGTGTTTGAAACAAATGTACCAATTTGCGTTGAAATGGTCATTTGACAAACCCTGATTGACATGACAAGATTCTTCATCTTTGTATTGCTCTTATTGCCTTTCGCGTCTGTTGCTCAGCGCGATTTTCTAGTTGTGATGGAAGGTAGCACCCGAAATTTGCTCGACAACCAAACGATTTTTGGTGTAGCGATCGATATCATGCAACAAGATGCCGTACTCACTAAAGTACTCAGCGACCAAAACGGCAATTTTTACGCCTCCGCTAAAATTTCGCAAGGAACACCACTACAACTTCGCTTATCAAAAGGTGGTTACCAGACCAAATTCATCCTTTTTGACCTCACCACGCTGCAAGGTCAAAAAAGTACTGCAAATGGTTTGCAATTGATCCGAGACCTCAACTGTGAGCTTTACGAACTCCGACCAGACGTTGATCTCAGCTTTTCAAAAAATCAAATCACAGATAAATTTGTTTGGACTTCAGGGGCATTGGTACAAGTACCGTTGCTCAAAACCGAAGCCGATCAAAAAGCACGTGCTGCTTATCAATACGCAAAAGATCAAAAAAACTACAACCGCCTACTACTAGCTGCCAATAAAAGTACGGCAGCTCAAAATCAAGATTTAGCCCTGATCTACCTCGATTCTATTTTGGTACTCAGACCAAACGACTCTCTAGCTACCCAAAAGAAAACGCAAATTACTACAGCGCAAGCTGCAGCGCTCAAACGCAGTCAAGACGAAGCGCGTCAGAAGGTGTTGCTCAATGAAGCTATTGCTGCAAGAGAGGCCAACGACCTCAAATTAGCCAGTTCAAAAGCAAAAGAAGCCGATGCCCTGATTCCAAATAATCCACTTGTTGTTCAAGAACTGAATTTGATCAATAAACGCATCACTGAAGCCAACGACGCACAGGCCAAGACCCAAGCGTTTCAAAATGCCATGAAAACAGCCGCAGCTTTAGTGACGGCCAAGAAATACGACGAAGCAGAGAACAAATACAAAGAGGCCCAACAAATCAAGCCTACCGAAAAAGAAACCGTCAATGTCCAATTAGCGGCACTCAAAGACCTCAAGTTCGATATTCAAAACGAAGCTGAACTCAAAAAAACGATGAAGTTGGCCAATGATCAATTTGTTCAAAAGAAATACGATCTCGCGCTGGAGACCTACAAAAAAGCAGATCAGCAAATTTCACTCTTTCACAAGCAAACCCTGATCGATACCTATTCAAAAGAATTGCAGGCGGGCATGAAACGCGTTACCGAGGGGATCAACTCGATGTCTCAGGTGTATCAAAATCAGTTGGCCAAAGCCAATGAAAATTTCAATAAAGGGCCGCAATTTTACGGTACTGCCAAATCTATTCTGAACTCTGATCCGATGAAAAGCCGTCAAAACGAGCCTGAAGTCATTGCCTTAAAGGAAAAGATCACCATCATGGAGACTTACTACAAGGACCGTAAAGAGGCTTACTTGTTGGTCAAAGCAAAAGACAACGCAGCTGCTTTCAAAGCACTAGAAAAAGTTCATACAGTGGGGCAGGCCCAACAACAACATTTGAAGCCAACCGAACTACCAGCGCTTCAAAAAAGCATCGATTCGCTCCGCGAGATCTTGAAGCCCGTTCAGGTAGCTAAGGTGAGGCCCGACGTTCCGGTTGAACCTGCGGGCATCCGACTCGCAGCGCCTGGCGAGGCGGTGAGTGGCGAAAACTCAATGGTTTTCAACGACCTACAAATCAACCGAGAGACCAAGCAAGAGCAACCTTACCGCACCCAACAACAGATCAGAACAGAGGTGGAGTACCAGAATTATTTTTCACAACAAAATGCCCAAATCGGTTCCTTTGAAACCATGTCTCAACTGGAAATGACACGTTCTCAACGCGATTTAGCAACACGTCAAAGCAACACCACCCAAAATACTTTGCAAGCCGATAAGGCCCAACAAACACAAGAACACGAGGTTGCTGTTCAAAACCGAGAAGCAAGTGCTGCGGTTCGTCAGCAAGAAAACAGCGACAACCTCAACGCCTGGAAAGACGCCAAAGATCACCAAGATCAAACCACAGCCAAAGCCGCAGATAGTCGTCAAGAATACGAACTCAAACGACTCAATGAGTTTCAGAATGGTCTAGAGCTTCAGGCCCAAAAAGAGCCAGCGAAAGCCGAGCAAAACATGAATGAACTCAATGCGCGAGCGCAAGACGTTGCCTATACCAAACAACAAGAGCAAGAAGTGGCTACGGTTGGCGGCCAAGCACAATACGAGAAAATTCAGCAAACCGCGGCCTCTACTGTACAACTCAAAACGACCCCGAACTATTTGCGCGATGAAAACGGCGTGTTGTTTCCGGTGAACACCATGACCGAAAAGACGTATCAAATCAAGAACAAAGAAGGGTTTGTTACCAAAGTAATTATTCGAAGAGTTGTCGTGGACCCCAACGGATACGGCGTCGTTTATGAGCAAACAACCGATGAAAATGGCAAAACTTATTTTACAAGAGACGGACAGGTAAGCACAGAATATGTATGGTTCAATGATTCTACCGGTGCCAACGTTTTGAAAAAATAAGAAGAATGCAAGTACATTTTATTGCCATTGGCGGCAGCGCGATGCACAATCTCGCCATAGCACTTTCTAGAAAAGGAATGGAGGTAACGGGGTCAGATGACGAAATCTTTGAACCTTCCCTTACCCGCTTAAAAAAGCAGGGAATTTTACCACTTGAACTCGGTTGGGATGCTGCACGCATTCACAAAGGCCTCACCGCAGTTATACTTGGTATGCACGCCAGGGCCGATAATCCTGAACTCTTGGCAGCCAAAGAAATGGGTCTTCCAATCTATAGTTATCCGGAATACCTCTACGAGCAAAGCAAAGACAAAATCCGTGTCGTC
>CANHSA010000199.1 GCA_947463345.1 Flavobacteriales bacterium | reverse complement strand
GCGTGAGTGAGCCCGTTGCCACAAAACCAATGGTGTTGCGTGGGTTCAGGTTGACATCGGCTCCCATGCGGAAGGTTTGGCCGGCGTCGAGGTCGGTGCCCGTGCGGTTTTGATCGAGTATAAAAACACTTGAGTTGAGTTCTTGACGGATATCGTTGTAGTTGTTGCGGTAACCTTCGAGGTAACGCGCATTGTAGGTGCCAAAAACATTGACATTACCATTGCGGTAACTCAAGGAAACACTGCCCTCCCCTACATTGCCTCCTTTTAAATCGCCTGATGCCAAATTGGTAGACACCATACCATTGAAACCAAGTAATTTGTTCTTTTTGAGTACAATATTGATGATGCCTGAGGTGCCATCGGGGTCATATTTAGCCGACGGGTTGGTCACGATTTCGACGCGTTCTATCGAATTGGCTGGTAGCGCGTCTAGCAAGGTTTTGCCGTTGCCTCCACTCATAGAGCTAGGGCGACCATCAATTAAAATGGTAACGCTTCCTTGGCCGCGCAACAAAACCCCACCATCTTGGTCTACTTCTACTGAGGGCAAACGATTGAGGATGTCATTGGCGGTACCACCGTTTACATTTAAATCCTCGGCTACATTGTAGATCTTTTTATCGATGCCAGCTTCCATGACATCCTTTTGCCCACGCACCACAACATCTTTGACCTCTTGGGTTTTGGGTTGTTGCATGCGCAGCGTACCTTGATGAAAATTGGTTTGCCCCAACTTGAGCTCAAATGCCTCAGTGGTTTGGTTTTCATAAAAAGCCAAACTTAATTGCAGGTAGTATTTGCCTGGAATGGTATTTAAAGAAAAACGACCGTCGGCATTGGTGAAAACACCTTTTTGAAAAGTGGAATCAGGTAGTTTGTATAATTTGACTGATACGTATTCCAAAGCACTATTTTGCTCGTATGAGAGTACTTTTCCAGTGACACTGACCGTATTTTGAGCACTTAAAGAAGGGCCAAAACCAAGTAAAAAAAGAAGTAAGACCGAAAAAGGAGAGCAATTGCGTTGAAACATAGCGCAAAAATAAGCAATTCATTTGCTAAAATGATTTATATTTGCGTTTCAAAAAATTCGATTATGATAGAGCAATTGAGCTTCGAAGACCTTAAAAACAAATTCAACTCCAACAAAAGCTTCAAGTTAGGAACTTACATCGTTGGTGGTCTTATTGCAGCAGTAGTAATTTATTTCTCTTACCGTCAGTTCATTTGGGGCCCGGCAAACGAAAAATCAAATGATGGATGGTGGGTTGCCTTAAACTATGTCACCAAAGATTCTACCGATCAAGCCATTCGCATTCTTGAGCCTTTTGTCAAAAGCAACGATGGCAAAACTGGTGGCGAAATCGCACAGTACTTACTCGCTACCCAATACATGGAAAAAGGCAAATTTGCAGCCGCTATCAAAATGCTCGAAGGCGTTAACCTCGAAGACACCTATGTTTCTACGATGAGTATTGGCCTACAAGGCGACTGCTACAGCGAAATGAAAAAATACAACGATGCTTTGTCTTTTTACACGCAAGCTGCAGACCGTGAAGACAACGAATTTACTACGCCGATGTACTTATTCAAAGCTGGTTTGGTTTGCGAGAAAAAACTCAACAAAAAAGCAGATGCTGCCGTTCATTACCAACGCATCAAAGACGACTACCCTAACTACGCAAGTACCAAAACCATCGATCGCTACATCGCTCGATGCGCTACTAAATAATATTCATCATGGCTACAGCAGGTAAAGACCTCTCTGCCTTTGATCCATCAACCTTAACCAACTGTGCCGATTTTCGAATCGGCATTGTTGTTTCTGCATGGAACGGGCACATCACCCAACGCTTATTAGAAGGTGCACTGGCTGCGCTAGACGCAATAGGCCACCGACCAGAATTGCGTCAGGTGCTCAACGTACCTGGTGCATTCGAACTTCCTTTGGGTGCACAACAATTTTGTCAGCAAAACAACGTCGATGGCGTTTTGGCCATTGGTGTCGTAATTCAAGGTGAAACACGCCACTTCGATTTTGTATGCAGCGGCACCACCCATGGCCTCATGGACGTCATGCTCAAATACGACAAGCCTGTTGGCTTTTGTCTGCTCACCGACAACACCGAACAACAATCCCTAGACCGCGCAGGTGGCCAACACGGCAACAAAGGCACTGAAGCCATGGTTGCGGTGCTCCAAATGCTCCAAAACAAACTTTCATGACACTCATCAAATCCATCTCTGGCATTCGCGGCACCATCGGCGGTGCTGTCGACAACGGCCTCACGCCTATCGACGCCGTCAAATTTGCAGCTGCTTATGGCACTTGGCTGCAGCAACAATACCCAGGACAACGCCTAAAGGTCGTAATCGGACGCGACGCCCGCATTTCGGGCCCTATGATCGCAAGTTTG
The DNA here is from genome assembly GCA_947463345.1 of Flavobacteriales bacterium. Taxonomy (GTDB): domain Bacteria; phylum Bacteroidota; class Bacteroidia; order Flavobacteriales_D; family Crocinitomicaceae; genus UBA952. Next base: position 798 of record CANHSA010000199.1, on the reverse strand, counting down.
GTGCAGCAAACGCTTGTTGGGCTCGGCATCGACATCATCGACCTCGGCCTCTCTACAACCCCAACGGTAGAAATTGCAGTTCCAATGGAAGCAGCGCAAGGCGGCATCATTTTAACAGCGAGCCACAACCCTAAGCAATGGAATGCGCTGAAGCTCCTCAACGCCAAAGGCGAATTCATTTCAGGTGCAGAAGGCGAAGCACTGATGCAAATTGCCGCAGACGAAGCCTTCAATTTTGCTGAAGTTGACGACCTCGGTACCATTACACCCAACGATACCTATCTGCAAAAACACATTCAAGCCATTCTCGATCTTCCTTTAGTAGATAAAGCAGCTATTGCAGCGGCCAACTTCAAAATTGTGGTCGATGCTGTAAACTCTACTGGGGGTACTTTCGTGCCGGCACTACTTCGTGCGCTCGGCGTTCAAGAAATCACTGAACTCTACTGCGAGCCAACCGGGCATTTTCCACACAATCCGGAGCCGTTGCCTGAGCACCTCACTGAACTTTCTGGTGTAGTAAAGGCAAAAGGCGCACATTTAGGCATTACTGTTGACCCTGACGTTGATCGTTTGGCGTTGGTCTGTGAAGACGGCAGCATGTTCGGCGAAGAATACACGCTGGTAGCCGTTGCTGACTACGTACTTACCCACACACCTGGCCCTACTGTTTCGAATTTATCCTCCACACGTGCCCTTCGCGACATCACAGAAGCGCGCAGCTTGCGTTATGAAGCGGCAGCTGTTGGCGAAGTCAATGTGGTTGTCAAAATGAAAGAAATTGGCGCCGTTATTGGC
>CANHSA010000198.1 GCA_947463345.1 Flavobacteriales bacterium | reverse complement strand
GACCTCCGCTTGGCCTATAAGTTTCAGGATGTGCGGGCGCTTTACGCTGGCAAGCTACAAAATCAAGTTTTGTTGCCGCGCCAACGCTTCTTTACCAACCTCGCTTACCAAACGCGCAACAAACGTTGGGCATACGACCTCACGTATTCGCGCTACAGTGCAGTGCGCTTGCCGCATCACGGAATAGGGTCACCCTGGGCGCTGCTCAATGCACAGGTAACGCGCTCCTGGAAAAAAACAGAATTGTATATAGGTGGCGAAAACTTATTAAATTTCACGCAGCACCACCCCATTATGGGCGTCGACAACCCTTTTGGTTCCGATTTCGATGCCACCGAAATTTGGGCCCCCATTATGGGTTGGAATGTCTATTTCGGACTCAGATATACCTTTAAATAAAAAAACAAAAATCACAGTTAAAATCACTTAAACACATTCAAATGAAAAAGCTACTTTTCTTCCTTTTTATCACCTTGAGCTCTACACTTTTTGCTCAAAAACCAGCGCTCGTCAAGATTCAAACCAATGCGCAGTGTGGCGATTGCAAGGACCGCATCGAAACGGCACTCCATCAGGCCAAAGGAGTCGTATACGCCGAACTCAATATGGAAACCAAAGTTGTGGAGGTGAAATACAAAGTGTCTAAAACCGACGTGGCGACACTTCAAAAAGTGCTCAACTTGGCTGGTTACGACGCCGACGATCAAAAGGCAGACCCTACAGCACAAAAAGCCTTACCGCTGTGCTGTCAGCCCGGTGGGCATTGATTATTCGGAAGAACCAAGATTTCTGTGGCCAAATGCATAACCCAGTCCAAAGCCCGCGCTCGGATAAAAACCAAATGAGCCCATGTAGTTGAGTTGCGTATGCACATTGGCTAATAGACCAACGCGGCTGTAGTACGTGAGCTTGCATCCAAGGTTTGTATGGTAGCGCACGCCTTGGTCGAGCATGTAAAAATCTGTAAAAACATAGGCCAGTCCGAGTGGGTTGGCATAAGCTGAGAGGTCGTAGCGGTAAGCGAGTGGGTAGTGATACGCAAGGCCTTCCGGAATGAGCGCCGTGAGCATACCCACAGCCAACGACCCGAAGAAATCGCCGATCGTATAGGAGTTTTGGGTTAAAAAGCGCGTAACGGGCCCAACAGCAAAAAGACTCATGGGCGCATGAACGTAGAGATTGATGGAGTCAAGGCCACCGAGGTTGTAATTATATAGTAAACTCCAGCGCGCGTTCAAATGAAGTTCAGCTTGTAGGTTCCAAGTGGGCTGAAATTGACCTTGGTAAAGGTTGGTGCCCAGCCCAAAATTCACGTCTAGCTTGGAGTAGTCCGATTGAGCAAAGGCCTTGCAATTCAAGAGCAAAAGAAGGCTGAGAAGTAAAGTTTTCATTAGCGTTCAATTTTATAAGACAAGCCGATGCCAATAACCGATTTGAATTGGGTGCGTGGCCCAATGTTTCCGTCGGCGTCTGTAATGCGGATGTCGTCGTCGTAGATGAGGTTCCATTGAGCCGAAGCCGAAACCAATGAATTGACCCGAAACAACAATAAGAGTTCGCCATTGACATCGATGTTCTCCGGGTTATTGAGGTAGTTACTGAACAACTCCAATTTAGACTTCATTTCGATGTTCTTGGCCAAGGGTCTATTGTATTTCATTTTGAGATACGCGCCGTATTCTTGGCGGTAGCGCATACCGGGGTCTACGCCAAACGAGCCTTTTGCACTCAGGGAGTCGTCTAGCACAAAAGTAGATTTGATCGCAATAGACGAGAAGAAAATATTGAAGTTATCGGATTTGCGGAAGTCGGCACCAAGCGCGAGGTTCATGTAGCCAGGAGCCATGAAGCGCGAAACCGGAACGGAGTCGTTGGGGTAGGAGTAGCCATTGATACTCTGGGTGCGAAAGCTAGAAGCAAAGGTGAGAAAGAAGCCTTTGGAGAGTTGCATCCCGAAAGTACTAGAGAGGTCGAGTCGGTCGTCGGTTTTTTGAGCACCAATACCTTTATTGTCAAAATATTTGATCCCGCCCAATGCAAAACTGACGTCGTTGGTCCATTTGATGTTGTCTTGGGTGTAATAAGCCGAAGCACTTGCCGAACCAATGATCGAAATGTTGTTGCGCCCACCGGCATTCCAGTTTACAAAAGAAGTTTGCGTGCCACTCAAGGAGTACAGGGACTTGAACTTCCAGTAGGAGGTAGAATCTTGCGCCCCGGCATTTTTAGCCAGCAAAGCGGCAAACAATAGGAAGAAAAATGTGTTTCTTTGGTATCTTGACATTCCGACAACAAAAATAATGCGTTTTCTAACTTTACTTTTCTTGTATCTGCCAATTCTTTCAACAGGGCTCTATGCACAAACCCCTATCGACTACAGCCAAGCTCAAAATTGGGCTGCTTTACCTCAACAATTGCCGGTTGGTTTAGCGCAGCATTGCACAGACACCTCTTTGTGGGCAAAAGCCGATGTATTTTATGTCTACCCAACGCTCAATATTGCCAATTCAGACAAGCGCTGGAATGTTCCCCTCGACGACGACCAACAACGCTCCAAAGTACTCGAAACAGCCTTGCCCTTTCAAGGCAGCGCTTTTGTAGAAGCCGGCCGTTTTTACAGTCCGTTTTACCGTTCGGCACATTTGCGTTCTTATTATGTCAACGACCCCAAAGGCAAACAAGCGCTCGAAATGGCCTATGCCGACGTCCGCGCTGCATTTTTATATTACCTCGAGCACCACAACCATGGCCGCCCCATTATTTTAGCGGGCCACAGCCAAGGCAGTACCCATTGCGGCTTGTTGCTGCAAGAATTTTTTGATGGCCAACCCTTACAAAAACAATTGGTGGTGGCTTACTTGCCAGGTGTGGGCATCCTTTCTACTGATTTGAAACAAATTCCTTTACTTACGCGTCCGGCCCAAACCGGCGGTTTTGTTACCTGGAACACCTTCAAAAAGCACCTCGAGCGCAAATCTTACGACAAATGGTACAAGGGCAGGGCAGTGGTCAATCCCGTCACCTGGACCCTCGATTCGCTGGCCTCCAAAGAAGCGCACAAAGGATTTTTGTATTTCGACAACGAACTATATCCAGCCCTTTTTCAGACCCATTTAATAGACGGCGCCATCTGGATAGACCGCCCCAAAGGCAAGTTTTTGCTGATGAGCCTCACGATGCGCAACTACCACATCGGCGATATCAATTTATTTTGGCAAGATATTCGGGAAAATGCCCGTTT
>CANHSA010000197.1 GCA_947463345.1 Flavobacteriales bacterium | reverse complement strand
CTCGACGTCGACAACGTACACGAGCTTTCGATCTACGACCTCGAAGCTATTTGCGAAGAATACGAGCTCGACCTCCAAGCACTGCTTTTCAAACCTTTATTTTCTCAAGCCAGCCTCGATAAAAAAATCCAAAAGCTCAAAATGCTCATACTAGATGTCGATGGCGTATTGACCGACGGCGGCATGTATGTCAGTGAAAAAGGCGATCAAATGAAGCGCTACCATACCCACGACGGCTTGGCTCTGCTCGAACTGGGTAAAAGTAAAAAACTAACTTTAGGCATCCTTTCCTCTGGCTTTACCGAACACATGGTACAGGACCGCGCAACGCTGTTAGGTATAGAACATGTTTACGTTGGTAGAGAGCCCAAACTCGACATCCTCAACACTTGGTGCGCTCAACTCGGCTACAGCCTAGACGAAATAGCCATTATCGGCGACGACCTCAACGACCTCCCCGTGATGCAGGCCGTAGGTTTAGCAGTATGCCCAGCGTCGGCAGTGAGCAAAGTGAAAAGTGTGGCCGACATCATTTTGAGCCGCAAGGGCGGAGATGCCTGCGTGCGTGAATTCATTGACAATTACCTTCAATAAACAAGAACTCTACTCCACTTTATGTCCATCATCAACATCGGCGTCATCCGCGAAGGCAAAACACCACCCGATTTCAGGGTACCGCTTAGCCCAGAGCAGTGCGCAGCGTTAGAAAAGCAATATTCAAACGTAAAAGTGACGGTTCAGACCAGCCCCATTCGTTGTTTTTCGGATCAAAGCTACACCGACCTCGGCCTTGCGGTTCAAGAAGATTTAAGCCACTGCGACATCCTACTAGGCGTCAAAGAAGTGCCCAAAGACCAACTGCTTGCTGGCAAGACCTACTTATTCTTTTCGCACACCTTCAAAAAGCAGCCCTACAACAGAGCACTTTTACAAGAAATCTTAGACAAGAAAATCCGCCTCATCGACTACGAAGTACTCAAAGACGCCAACAACAAACGCATCATTGGTTTTGGTCGCTATGCAGGTGTGGTGGGTGCCTACAACGCTTTTCTCACCTACGGCCTCAAAACGGGCGCTTACACCCTGAAAGCCGCGCATTTATGCACCGACCGCAAAGAAGTGGAAGAAGAATTGAAAAAGGTAGTATTGCCAGCCAATTTCAAGACCGTACTCACTGGTTTTGGCCGGGTTGGACACGGCGCAAGAGAAATCATCAACCTACTACCTATCCGAGAAGTGAGCGCCGAAGCCTTCCTTCAAGAGGCGTTTACAGAACCTGTCTTTACACATCTAGACACCCATCAATACTTCTGCAGAAAGTCTGATTCAGGCTTTGACAAAAAAGAATTTTACGCCCAACCTGAATTGTACCAAAGTAACTTTGGCGCTTATGCGCAAAAAAGCAATGTGTACATTCCTTGTCATTTTTGGTCGTCAAAGTCGCCGTTTATCCTGACCCAACAAATGCTACAAGATCCATCCAATGCCATTCAAGTGGTGGCCGATGTATCTTGCGACATCGACGGACCTATCGCCTGCACTATTCGCCCAAGCAAAATTGGTGCTTCCATGTACGGCTATGACCCACAAACAGGCGCAGAAGTAGACATGCTTCAGCCAGGCGCAATTGCAGTGATGGCCGTGGACAATTTACCATGTGAGCTCTCCAAAGACGCTGCCGAAGACTTCGGCTCCGAGCTACTCAAGGAAGTATTCCCGGTGCTCTTGGGCCCTGACCCCGACGACGTAATCTACCGCGGTACGCAAACCACCTTTGAAGGCGAACTCAATGCTCCATTTGCCTATTTGGCACCATACCTCGCAGGAAAAGAATGAAAAATGAATTTTACGATTTAGAAATCAAGCACTTAGCAGATTTTCAAGAAAAATCAACTTACGAAGCTTGCCGCCTAACCGGTATCGATTTTACGTCGACCCTGATCAAGCACAGTAAATTCATTGATTGCACCTTTGAAGAATGTAACTTATCTAATTGTAGCTTGGTAGAGGCAAGTTTTCAGGGCGTTCATTTTGACAACTGCAAGATGCTCGGTTTGCATTTTGAAAATGCCAACCCTTTTGGGTTTGCCTGTAGCTTCCATGAATGCCAAATGAAACACGTTTCTTTTTATCAAATGAACTTACAAAATTGTCAATTTGACAAATGTGATCTAGAAGGTGCTGACTTTACCGAAGTAAAAGCCAAAGCAATTTCGTTCTTTGGTTCAAATTTACGCGATGTTATTTTTGATCGAACTGATTTGCGAGCAGTCAATTTTATAGAATCCAAAAATCTTCAACTCGACCCTCAAACTAACCAAATCGAGAAGGCAAAATTTCAGGCGGCTCAACTCGAAGGGCTCTTGCTGAAATATCAGCTCGATATTCTATACTAAAGATATTTCCCTAAATTTGAATTATGTTGGAAAAAGGGAACAAACGCACCATTACGGGTTGGGTCTTTTATGACTGGGCCAACTCGGTTTATCCGCTCATCATTAGTTCGGCTATTTTTCCGATACTTTTCGAAACGCAAACCAGTCAAAAAAATGCAGCTGGCCACACCATCTACGATACCGTTTCTTTTCTCGGACGCGAATTCCACAATACTGAATTCTATGCCTACGTCATTTGCCTATCCTATATAGTAGTAGCGCTCATTTCACCATTGCTTTCTGGTATTGCCGATGCTGGTGGAAAGCGCAAACTTTTCATGCAGTTTTTCTGTTACTTAGGCGCTTTTTCTAGTGCGCTTTTGTATTTTTTTCACGCCGATCAACAAATTGCAAATACCCCATTTGTAATCGGCTGGAGTATTGTTCCGCTCTTCTTTGGTTCCATTGGTTTTTGGGGCAGCTTGGTGTACTACAACGCCTATTTACCCGATATTGCCGAACCCAAAGACCACGATAAAGTATCGGCCAGGGGTTTCTCTATGGGCTACCTCGGCAGCTCTACCCTACTGATCATCGTGCTCATTTTAACCGTTTTTACCAAAGTCATCTCCATCAAATGGGCTTTTCCGCTCGTGAGCCTCTGGTGGATCAGCTTTGCTACCTTCTCCTTCTCTAGACTACCAAAAACCACCGCGACACAAACCAATAAAAAGAACCTCATCAGCAGTGGCTACAAAGAAGTATTTCATGTTTGGAAGCAAATCCGTCAGAACAAAACCCTCAAAGGCTATTTAAGTGCGTTCTTTATGTTCAACATGGCGGTGCAAACCATTATGGTCATGGCTGTTGCTTTTGCCAACAAAGAAGTCATTGGCATCAAGCAAACCGACCTCATTTTGTCTATTTTGATCATTCAATTCATTGGTATTTT
>CANHSA010000196.1 GCA_947463345.1 Flavobacteriales bacterium | reverse complement strand
TTTACAGTTGGCAAAGGGTTGACATAAACTGTGACTTGGTCTTGACCAGAACAAGTACCTTGTGTTGCGGTGAGTGTGTAGGTTGTAGTTGTAGTAGGACTTGCTGTTGGGTTTAAAATATTTGTTGCACTTAATGCGGTTGACGGAGTCCAAACGTAGGTAACGGGCGCTGTACTAGTTGATCCAGTGCAGGTTGCAACAGAAACAGTAGTTGAAAGGCAAGGCCCGACAGAACCAGAGGCCACGCTTGTGCCATTGCACGTAATATTGTAATTGGCGGTGTTGTCACATATGATGCCTTGGGTTTCGAGATAGAAGCTATATGGCCCAGCTCCTGGTGTGGCAATAGTAATGGTGTTTGTAGATCCAAAAGCATAAGGACCCCCTGATCCAACGGTTGAACCTGCAGCATTGGTTAAACTCCAAGAAGCCATATCTAGCCATCCACTAGCGCTAATCGTAACTACAATTGTACCGCCGCTTCCGCCCGTGCCTCCTGTTCCGGCGGTAACGGTTCCAGTTAGTTGGCCGCTTGCGCCTGCACAAATAATAACGTCGTTACCCGCATTGACTACAGGGTTTGTACAAGGTGGAGTTGGACAACTCACAGAATATGACATCGTTGCTGAGCCAGCAAGTGGTCCGCAGACGAATTGCGAAAGTTGAATGCTATATGCTGCTGTGGCAGGGCAGGTCCAAACTGCATTGGTTTGAAGGCCACATTGGTCATCCCAGCCTTGAACCAAAGTTAGAGAAGAGTTGTAAATGCGTAAGTAGGTGTCTACAGAACTAAGACCACATGTTGTAAAGGTATAGGTACATCCGGCAGTGCCAGTAAATGTAAATACCGGGGCAGTCCCCGCTGGAAAAGTTGCAGTGTTTTGAGGAGTGCTACTTGGTGTAATAGCAGTGGTACTTGTAGCAGTGGTACAATACTGTGCATGGGCAGTAAATACCAAAGTGAGCATAAGCCCAATGAAGGCAATGATGCGCATTTTTAGTAGTAGTGTTTCGTTAGTTCAATTTTAGCTTGCTAAATTTAGCAAAAGCATAACGAAATACCAACTAATGCGTTGCCTTTTACGCAAATAAAAAAGGCTTCCGAAGAAGCCTTTAAATTAATATTCGAATGTGTCCATGAATTTGGTGGTGAAATTACCAGCATTGAAGTCTGGATTATCCATGAGTTTTTGATGAAAAGGAATGGTGGTCTTCACGCCGCCAATCACGTATTCACTCAGGGCACGCTTCATTTTTAAAATGGCTTCTTCACGAGTTTGCGCCACCACAATTAATTTAGAAATCATGGAGTCGTAGTAAGGTGGAATAGAATAGCCTGCGTAAACGTGTGCATCTATGCGAACACCATGCCCACCCGGACAGTGGTAATCTGTAATTTTTCCTGGGCTCGGACGAAAATCTGCGTAAGGATCTTCGGCATTGATGCGACACTGAATAGCGTGCATGGTCGGGTAGTAATTTTTACCAGAGATTTTTTCGCCGGCCGCAATTTTGATTTGCTCCTTAATGAGGTCAAAATTGATAACTTCTTCGGTAATGGTATGTTCTACTTGAATGCGCGTATTCATTTCCATGAAGTAGAAATCGCGGTTTTTGTCGACCAAAAACTCAACGGTACCAACGCCTTCATATTTTACTGCTTTTGCAGCTTTAATTGCGGCCTCGCCCATTCTTTCGCGAAGTTCGTCGGTCATGAATGGCGAAGGTGTTTCTTCTACTAATTTTTGATGGCGACGTTGAATAGAACAGTCGCGCTCAGAGAGGTGACATGCGTTTCCGTATTGGTCTCCGGCAATTTGAATTTCGATGTGGCGCGGCTCTTCGATGAATTTTTCCATGTAGATGCCGTCGTTGCCAAAAGCTGCGCCGGCTTCTTGACGAGCGGAATCCCAGGCGGCTTCCATTTCGTCTTTTTTCCAGACGATGCGCATACCTTTTCCACCACCACCCGCGGTTGCTTTGAGTATGACAGGGTATTTTACAACTTCGGCCGTTACAAAGGCATCGGCTAGGTCTTTTAATAGACCTGTAGATCCTGGAATACAAGGCACACCAGCCGCAATCATGGTTGCTTTGGCAGTAGCTTTGTCACCCATTCCGGCAATTTGCTCAGGCAAAGCACCAATGAATTTGATACCGTGTTCCTGACAAACTTTCGAGAATTTTTCGTTTTCAGAAAGAAACCCGTAGCCTGGATGGATGGCATCGGCGTTGGTAATTTCTGCAGCTGCAATGATGTTAGGAATGCTGAGGTAAGACAATGCGCTTGTAGGAGGTCCGATGCAAACAGCTTCGTCTGCAAAACGCACAGGCAGGCTGTCTTTGTCTGCAGTAGAATAAACGGCCACCGTTTTGATGCCCATTTCTTTACAGGTGCGAATCACGCGCAGCGCGATTTCGCCGCGATTGGCAATCAATATTTTTTTAAACATGTGTTGGTTTTTAAGCTGGATCTACCAAAAATAATGGCTGATCGTAGTCTACAGGGCTCGCGTTATCAACGAGAACTTTAACAATTTTACCAGAGATTTCAGATTCAATTTCATTGAAAGTTTTCATGGCTTCAATGATACAAACTTTGTCTCCTTTTTGAATGTTGTCTCCAACATTAACAAAAGCGTCTTTGTCTGGTCCAGGTGTACGGTAGAAAGTACCGATCATTGGGGATTTGATCGTGATGTATTTGCTGTCGTCGTTGCTGCTATTGTTTTCAGTACTTGCCGGAGCGGCACTGGTTGCAACTGGTGCTGGAGCCGCAGCCACTGGAGCAGCTACCATTGGCGCCGCCTGGTACATAATTGGCTCAGTTTGGCTGCCTTTGATTGAAATGCGAAAACCTTCTCTTTCGATTTCAACTTTTCCGAGTCCGGATTTGGACACTAACTTGATAAGGTCTTTGATCTCTTCTAAATTCATGGTCTAATTTTTTTCAAAGTTAATTTAATTATGAATTGTAGGCCCACTTGAGGTAAATAGCTCCCCAAGTGAAACCGCCACCGAATGCTGACAGGATAAGGACGTCACCTTTTTTAAGCTGACTTTCGTAATCCCATAAGCAAAGTGGCAAAGTGCCTGCGGTTGTGTTGCCATAGCGCTGGATATTGATCATGACCTTTTCTTTGGTCAGACCCATGCGGTTGGCAGTTGCATCGATGATGCGGAGGTTAGCCTGATGCGGAACCAACCAACTGACGTCGTCGCTAGTTAATTGATTGCGTTCCATAATTTCAGCAGAGACATCGGCCATGTTCGTAACTGCAAATTTGAAAACTGCTTGTCCTTCTTGTTTGACGTAGTGCAAACGGTTTTC
>CANHSA010000195.1 GCA_947463345.1 Flavobacteriales bacterium | reverse complement strand
TTGGGTAAAATACGTGGCGAAATGACTTTAGAAAGATGGCCGTTTTCGTCGATGAGATACTTCTGAAAATTCCATTCTACTTTGCTGTCTTCTTTTCCGTTTTTCGCTTTTTGAGTGAGGAATTGATAAACAGGGTCCATGTCTTTGCCCTTGACTGAAATTTTGGACATCATAGGGAAGCTGACCCCGTAATTGAGCTGACAAAACTGCGCAATTTCTTTATCTGTGCCGGGCTCTTGTGACATGAAGTCATTGGCAGGAAAGCCGACGATTACAAAATTCTTTGCTTTGTATTTGGTGTACAATGCCTCTAATTGCTCATACTGAGGCGTTAGGCCACATTTTGAGGCTGTATTGACCACCATAATCTTTTTACCTTTTAAAGAGGCAAAATCAAAGGTTTTTCCGTTGATGTCTTTTACTTTAAATTGATAAATGGAATCAGTTGCACTTGGTACTAAACTCATGAGGAGAACAGTTAAGGATAATAAAATGGTTTTCATAAACGTTTTTTTGAATAACAACTTACACCAAAGATAGTTCGGAATGGAACAAATATTCAAATTTTACGAATAAGGACACGATGCGCATTTTACTCATTATATTGTTTTTCTTGAATACTGCCTCATGGGCCCAAAAAATAACAGGGTTTTGGCAAGGCATGTTGTTTTCGACCACCGATGAAACCGCACTTATACCAATCTACCTCGATATATTTGTAACGAATGGCCTAGTTGATGGTAAAATTAGAATTGAGAACAAAGAAGGCGCCAGTGTTTATCCGGTAGTTGGCAAGTATGCTCATAATGAATTGGAGCTTGTTACGATGAAAGCAATGTGGTATTATTTACCAGAGTTTTCGCTTAGCCCCTATATTTATTCGCTCAAATACAATCCTCAAAATGGCTACTTAGAAGGAAGCACCGATAAGCAAGATTACCGTTTGATCGCGTATCAGAGCAAAGGTGAAATTTCGATGAGCAAAATAGCATATCTTCCCAAAGACTGGCTATTGCGCTTTAGTCAAGAACTCAAAGATGGTATTTCGGCTCCGCAAATTCGAAAGCAAGAATTATTGAATTTTACGTTTCAGCCCATTTATTTTGATGTCGACCAAGCCACAATTAGGGCCGAATATCAGGCTTATTTAAAGGAGTTGATCAGGATGGTAAAAAGTCATTCGGACTTGCGCATCGAAATTACTGGACACACCGACGCCGATGGATCGGACAACTATAACTTAACGCTCTCCAAAAGAAGAAGCGAAGCGCTTTTGTTGTTTTTTACTCAAAATGGCTTAGCCAAAGACCGCGTGGTAATTAGCTTTAAAGGAGAAAGAGAGCCCGTAGACAAAAGCCAAACAAACGAAGGTAAGCAACGCAACCGCAGGGTTGACTTCCGTTTTATATAAGCGAACACGCCTTCTATAAACCCGCGAGTTTTTCTTCGAGAATGGCCATTTTTGCGAGTGCATCGGCTTCCTTTTTGCGCTCATTTGCCACAACCGCATCAGGTGCACCTGCCATGAATTTTTGATTCTGCAATTTGGCTTGAACACTCTTTAAGAAACCTTGAGTGTAAATGATTTCTTCTTCGAGCTTCTTCTTTTCAGCTTCGAGGTCAATTTGCTCGCCAAAAGGAACAAAAAACTCAATGCCATCAACAATAAAACTGTTTGCCTGCGCAACCTTTTCTTCTACGTATTGCAACAAGGATAAATTACCCATTTTAATAAGGATGCTATCTGCTGCATGTGCACGACTTGCATCGGCTTTGATAAAGAGTTCTAGTTTGATTTTGGTGGCAATGTTGTTTTGCTTGCGAATGTTGCGAATTTGGGTAATGACTTTTTCATTGAAGGCAAACTGTTGCAATGGCGTTGTATCTACTTCTTGACTTACGGGCCATTGTGCAATAACGATGTCGTCGCCAGCTGAGCGCTCGCGCAAAGCATGATAAAGTTCTTCGGCAACAAAAGGCGTAAATGGATGCATGATTTTGAGTATGCGCTCAAAGAAATCGAGGGATTGCTCGAGGGTAGTGCGATCGATGGGCTGCTGATAACCAGGCTTGATCATTTCTAGGTACCAAGAACAGAAGTCATCCCAGACGAGTTTGTAGGTAGACATTAAAGCATCAGAAATACGAAACTTATCGAAGTTGTCGTTGATTTCTTTCAAAACTTGTGCAAAGCGATTCTCAAACCACTCAATGGCGACCTTGCTTGAAAGCGGCTGCTCGATTTCGCGGACTTCCCAGGATGAAACCAAGCGGTAAGCGTTCCAGATTTTGTTGGTAAAGTTGCGCCCTTGCTCACATTGCGAGCTGTCAAATGGGAGGTCGTTGCCGGCTGGCGATGAAATGAGGATGCCCACACGAACGCCATCGGCGCCATACTGATTGATGAGGTCGATGGGGTCTGGGGAATTGCCCAAGGACTTAGACATTTTGCGCCCTAGTTTGTCGCGGACGATTCCGGTGTAGTAAACGTTTTTAAAAGGCTGTTGGCCCATGTATTCGTAACCAGCGATGGCCATGCGCGCTACCCAAAAGAACATGATTTCGGGAGCAGTAACGAGGTCGTTGGTGGGGTAATAATAGTTGATTTCGGGGTTATTGGGCTGTGTGAGTCCATTGAATACAGAAATGGGCCACAACCAGCTAGAGAACCAGGTGTCGAGGACATCTTCGTCTTGGCGCAACTCTGATGCACTGACTGCCCTACCCGCCTTTTCTGAGGCAAGCGCAAGCGCTTCTTCTTGGGTTTTGGCAACAACGAAGTCCGCAGGGCGGTCGCTGTAGTACCACGCCGGGATGCGGTGTCCCCACCAAAGCTGGCGCGAAATACACCAATCTTTGACGTTTTCCATCCAGTGGCGGTAAGTGTTTTTGAATTTGTCAGGATGAAATTGAATGTTGCCGTTCATGACGTTTTCAAGCGCAGGCGCGGCAAGTTCTTTCATCGAGACAAACCACTGCAAAGACAATTTAGGCTCAATTACGGCATTGGTGCGCTCAGAGAAGCCTACTTTGTTGATGATGTCTTCGGTTTTAACTAAAAAGCCTTTGTCGTGGAGTTCTTTTTCGATTTCTCGACGGACTTCAAAGCGGTCTTTGCCTTGATAGTGGGCGCCATGTGCATTGAGCGTGCCGTTGTCGTTGAAAAGATCGATGCTTGGTAAATTGTGTTTTTGACCAAGTTCGTAGTCGTTGGGGTCGTGCGCAGGGGTTACTTTAAGGCAGCCTGTTCCAAAATCTTTGTCGACGTAAGTGTCGGCAATGACAGGGATTTCACGATTGATCAGCGGCACCATGACGGTTTTGCCAATTAGTTTTTGGTAGCGTTCGTC
>CANHSA010000194.1 GCA_947463345.1 Flavobacteriales bacterium | reverse complement strand
TTGCGTAAACCGAAAGAAAAAGCTCCCGGCAAGTAACAAGCTTGCAAATGAAAATACATTGGGCAAGAGGGTGTCGGCATAGTAAATGAGTACTGGCGAACTCAAAATGACGCCACTAAAAATAAGGACAAGTTTTTCTGACTGAAAAAACCAGAGGAGCACATTTCGAAAAGAAAGGATCGCTGCTAGTAAATAAGCCAAGCTGAATACTTTTGCCATCCAAAGATGGTATCCGAACAGGCTCCATAATTTGCCAATTACGAAGTAAACCAACGGAAACTCAGCGGCGGCCTGTTGGTTTCCGAAATTTGATATCGCATGGGTTTTGGGTTGTAGCAAACTACCGCCGCGCATAAATTGCAGGGCTTGTGAGAGCGAATCTGCTTTTCTGCATTCATGTATAGGCTGAATGGGGTCAAAAAAATGCTGCCAAAAAGCATACAAAAAACTCAACAAGAGCAGCAGCCCTAATAAGCGCCATTTGAGGTCAAGATGAGTGAAAAAGCGTTTCATTTGCTGAGGTAAAGATACAGAAGCTTTGGTTTGTTTTCGACTTTTTGACTTATCTTTCGCTAGCCAAAATTAGTATGCTTTTTAATTCTCTCGATTATTTATTTTTCCTGCCGCTCGTAGTGGCGCTTTACTATCTACTCCCGCATCGTTTGCGCTGGATGCTGATCTTTGTGAGTAGCTGCTTTTTCTATATGGCCTTTATTCCAAAATATATTTTGGTGTTGTTTGCCATTATCGGAATTGACTACACCGCGGCTATCTGGATGGAAAAGCTAAGTGGCCAACCAAGAAAAAGACTACTGATGGTCAGTTTGTTCGCGAACATCGGTATTCTTGCCTTTTTTAAATATTTCGGTTTTGCCAATCAAACCCTTATTGATTTTTTTGCGCTGTTCGGTAAAGAATTCAAAGCCTATGATTTAGGCATCATTTTACCAATTGGTCTTTCGTTTCATACATTCCAGTCCATGAGCTATACCATCGAGGTATATCGCGGACACCAAAAAGCCGAAAAACACCTTGGCTATTTTGCCAATTATGTCTTGTTTTTTCCGCAAATGGTAGCGGGTCCTATTGAAAGATATGCCACACTTGGCGAAGAACTCAGAAAAAAACAAACGCTCAACTACCAAAACCTCAGTGCCGGTTTTCGTTTGGTGTTGCTGGGCTTTGTCGTCAAAATGGTGGTTGCCGACCAACTCGCGCCGTTTGTCAATCAAGTTTATGCTGCTCCAACTGAATATAACCAATTACAAATTTTCTTAGCGCTTGTATTTTTCTCGTTTCAGATCTATACCGATTTCTTTGGGTATTCTTTGATTGCACAAGGCAGCGCGCGTTTGCTAGGTGTGCACATCATGGACAACTTTAAAACGCCCTATTTTTCAGCTAGCATTAGCGAATTTTGGCGCCGTTGGCACATCTCTTTAAGTACTTGGTTCCGAGATTACGTATATATTCCTCTTGGCGGCAATAGAACGAGTATTGGGCGTTGGGCGTTAAATACATTACTCGTTTTTGGCATCAGCGGCTTATGGCATGGCGCCAACTGGACCTTCATTGTTTGGGGTTTATTACACGGCGTTTTCCTTCTTTTAGAAAAACCATTTAAGCGCTATGCTAATGTGCTTAGCACCTTTGTTTTAGTCAGTTTAGCATGGGTGTTTTTTAGAGCTCCAGACTTTCAAAGCGCCTTGCAAATACTCAAAGGTATAGTTATTTCAAACCCTTCAGCAGCTCATTGGCTGGATTACTGGACACCTTTCTGCGCACTTGGCTTGATGATAATCCTGGACTTTTCATACAGTAAACTACGTTTTGACCAACTACTCGAAGGTATTTCGGCCATTTGGCGCTGGAGCATCTATTTTGCGCTGTTATTCATATTGCTTTCGATGTCCGGAACGCAGAAATTCACCTTCATTTATTTTCAATTCTAATGGGCAAGAAACTTCTCCTCCGGTTTTTGGTGCTCGCGATAGGGCTAGTGGTCATGAATATGGTATATCAATTTTTCTTTTTTGAAAATGACCTCAAACAATACAGTCCTGAAATACTTGAAGTCTGGAAGCAACAACAAAAGAACGATGTTCTGTATTTTGCGGAGTCTTCAAACATGAATGTCCGCGACACCGATCTTGTTAAAAAATCGATTTCAGAACTCACAGACGACCTACTACCTAAGCTTCGCATTGGTGCTGTCAACAAACCTGCCACCCACGCCGGAATCTACAAACATTGGATCAAAAATATGCGTGCGCCCTATCCAAAAGGTATTGTTGTTACGCTAAACCTGCGCTCTTTTGGTGCAGACTGGCGCCACTCCGACCTCGAAAGCGCACTACAGGCGAGTGTCGCCATGCTGAAACCCTACCCGGCATTGATCAATCGGTTTTTGCTCGCGCTGAACGCCTTTGACAATAAAACGGCAGAAATACGTGCACAAGAAATGCTTCGCGAATGGGAAGAAACACAATTTCATTTCCCGTTCAAGGTACCTTACCCCACAGTGCGCCTTTGGGATAACGCCATGGCCAACGGTAGTTTTACAAAACCTGACGGCACTTGGGATATGGATAAAATTACCTTAGCCTGCCACTACGTCAAATCCTATGCTTTTCAAATTGAGCGCAACAACCCGCGCTTAAAAGACTTCGACGAAATTGTTCGTTTTTGTCAAGAACACCATATCCGTTTGGTCTTTAATTTGCTAGCTGAAAACACGGAATACGCGCAACAATATGTAGGAAAAGAGCTCGTACAGATCATGCGCTACAATAGAAATTTATTGGTCAAGCGCTACCAAAACAAACCATGGATCAAAGTAGTGGATAATTTAGAATTACTCAATGGGCTCGACTTCAGCGACCAAAACTGGACCACCGAACACTACGGCTACGAAGGGCGCCTTAAAATCGCTAAGCAACTTGCAAAAGCATTTTAAGCTTTCAAGTTTCATTGAAAACTCACCCTTACAGGCAAAGTATACTCCGAAACAACAGCCGTTCCTTTCTCATTTTTAGCTGGGCTCCAAGTTGGCATGGCAAGTAGTGTTTTATTCAGCGTTACTTTTAACATTTCTAGTTCCTTAACTGAAAATTTCAAAAACGTCACTTCACGAACCTTGCCATTGACATCAATTAACAAACGCACGAAAATTCTGCCTTCTACACCTAACTCTCGAAGGTACTTCCACTCCGTGCTACCTGCTATTTTCTCATCGATGTATTTAAATATATCAGTGGTATTGTTGCCAAAAGAAGCCATGGTGGCAGGAAAATTGACGATGCTATCTCGGATGGTTTTGGGAAATGGGTCTGGCGGGCCGACACAAGTAATAACTGGCTCTGAAATATA
>CANHSA010000193.1 GCA_947463345.1 Flavobacteriales bacterium | reverse complement strand
ATCTTGATTGGCACCCCAAACGGAGTTGTTGCGACCTGGCGTGATGTGCGCGATAGGCATTGGCATGTTGTTCTCAGAGCCTTGGATGGCTAAGCCACCGTTCCATCCATTACAAATTGGTTTGTTACCTATGTGTAATTCGAAAATATTTGAGGTTTCATACATGACAATTGCCATGTAATTACATTGTGCCGTACAGCTAAACATCATGATGTTTTTGTACAAAACAACGAATTTACGGTTGGGAGCTGTTCCTAAGGTCTGGTATTGGATTTGGCCACCTAACGAAGGGTTGATGTCTTGGTAGGTGAGCATGATGGTGTTTTTGGCTGCTGCAAATCCTGCGTTGGGCAAGGTGCCAACACCATTTAAAGCCCATGGGCAATAGCCACCGGCATTAGCGAGGTTAAATGAAACCAAACCATTGGAGCCAATTACACACTGACTGTAAGTATTGCCATAAAAGCTAAAAGGGAATCCAATATTGACTGTTCCAGACCAAACGTCGTCGGAAAGCGTTACGTTGGTTGGGGCATTGAGGTAAAGGCCCGCTGCTGTACCTGGTGTGGTTCCTGTATTACAGTTATTGATAATGACGGCCTGCCCAGGGCAAACAGTGGCATCTTGGCCAAGACACAAAGTGACAGGGCCTTGAGCAAAAGTAGAAGTCAGGTTGAACAACAGAGAAGCAAGAAAAAATATTCCTGAAAGACTGAGTAGTTGGGTATTTTTTATTTTCATTAGGTTGTATTCTTAGTAAGGTACGCTCCACAAACGTAAGGCGTAGGGTTTGGGTTGCTTTACGCAGGGTAAAAATAAGTACTTTTTTATCTTCTTTCAAATTTGAAGACAGGCTTTTATTCACACCTTTAAATTAGTGTCAATTTGACACTAATAAAATGTTGAAAAAAGATGGTTTTTGGACCTTATTTTGGATTACTTTTGCCCAAATCAAAGAAATTAAAACACCTATTATGTCAAATCAGTATCACGCAGAAATCGAAGCTTTCATGGATCGTGTTCGTGCTAAGAATGGTCACGAGCCAGAGTTCTTGCAAGCGGTTCAGGAAGTAGCCGAAGCGGTCATTCCTTTTATTGAGGCCAATCCAAAATACAAAACAGCAAAGATCCTCGATCGCATTGTTGAGCCAGAGCGCACCATTATCTTCCGCATTCCATGGCTCGACGACCAAGGAAACGTTCAAGTCAACCGCGGTTACCGCGTAGAATTTAACAGCGCAATTGGCCCATATAAAGGCGGTTTGCGTTTCCACCCTTCTGTAAACTTATCTATTCTTAAGTTCTTAGGATTCGAACAAATCTTCAAAAACTCCCTTACTACATTGCCTATGGGCGGCGGTAAAGGTGGTTCTGATTTTGACCCGAAAGGTAAATCAGACAACGAAGTCATGAAATTCTGTCAATCATTTATGTCTGAGCTCGCTCGTCATATTGGTCCGGACACTGACGTTCCTGCTGGTGATATCGGTGTTGGTGGTCGTGAAATCGGCTATATGTTTGGTCAGTACAAGCGTTTACGCAATGAATTTACAGGTGTACTCACTGGTAAAGGTCGCAACTGGGGCGGTTCATTGATTCGCCCAGAAGCAACAGGTTACGGAACTGTTTATTTCGCAAAAGAAATGCTCGCTACGAAAGGTGAATCTTTCAACGGCAAAATTGTAGCGGTTTCTGGTTCAGGAAACGTTGCGCAATACGCTTGCGAAAAAGCAACCGAACTAGGCGCAACTGTCGTTACACTCTCTGATTCAGAAGGCTACATCTACGACGCAGACGGTATTGATGCAGGCAAACTCGCTTGGGTAATGGACCTCAAAAACGTACGTCGTGGACGTATTTCTGAGTATACTAAACAATATCCAAATGCAAAATTCGTTGCTGGTAAGCGTCCTTGGGAAGTTAGAGCACACATCGCACTTCCTTGCGCTACACAAAACGAACTCAATGGCGAAGAAGCTCAAGCACTCATCGCAAATGGCGTCATGTGTGTTGCAGAAGGTGCAAACATGCCATCTACTCCTGAGGCAATTGCAGCCTTCCAAGCGGCAAAAGTATTGTTCTCGCCAGGTAAAGCCTCTAACGCTGGTGGTGTGGCAACTTCAGGTTTAGAAATGTCTCAAAACTCTTTGCGTTTGTCTTGGTCAGCTGAAGAAGTTGATCAGCGCTTACACGGCATTATGGTCTCTATCCACGACGCTTGTGTCAAATACGGTAAAGATGCCGAAGGAACCGTTGACTACGTCAAAGGCGCCAATGTAGCTGGCTTTGTGAAAGTGGCAGATGCCATGATCGATCAAGGTTTGGTTTAAGCATAAGAATAAATCATACGAAAGGCCTTCCATTGGAGGGCCTTTTTTATTTTTGCACATGTTTCGGATTTTCCTCCTTCTTGGTATTTCTTTTTTTGTTCAAAGCAGAAGTTCCGCACAATATCATCTTGGGCTTGGTGCTTCTATCCATCGCTACGATCAAGTTGTGAGTTTGAAAGCACTGAAAAACCTTGAGAAAGGTAGTTTAGGAGTTGATTTAGGTCTGGGAGTTGAGCGCAGTTTGCAAGGTGCGCTTGCGCCTCAGATTGCTTTGTTTTGGCAAGCACCCATACCTCTAAAAAATAGGCATTACCCAATGAATCAGCCATTTTATACGGTGAGGTATCAATTTGACTTCCAAAAAGCCAGCATTATCGATACCTATCATGGCTTATATTTTAGTTTAGGATATGCTTTTGGTGTTCAGAAAAGAGTTGATTTACAATTTTCCTTAGGAGTTCTTGCCGAAAAAATCTACGGTCTTTCTAATGTCAGCACTCAGGATTTCCACATTTTCTTGAATCCACAGTTGCAAGTCAATTATTATCCTTTTTCTCCAAGAAAATGAAGTGTCTTCCATTCTTGACTTTCAAAAAATCAATCTGGCTCTTACTTTCTGTATGGAGTATCCTTCTCTCTTGCAATAAGCAAGAGTCTTATCCAGCAGTAGAGATTTATGGCCATGCCGGAATGGGAATGGATATTGGCCTGAGCGTGTACCACGACAATTCAATAGAATCGATTGCGTTGGCACTTTCTTTACCCACAATTGATGGAATAGAGGTCGACGTGCGCATGAGTGCAGATGGCACTTTGTGGCTTTTCCATGAGAATTTACTCGAATCTCATACGAATGGCGTCGGTTGTGTGTTTGAAACCACAGATGAGGAGCTAGAAAAACTTCGGTACAAAAGTTTGCACAAAGAAAAATTGGCTAGGCTAGATCAGGTTTGGCCGCTGCTCGGACAACACAAAATCATTCTCGACCTCAAGCATTGGAATGCCTGTACGGAAGGATATGTAGACATGCAGCGCTTTAAAGAAGCACTCTATGAAATTCCAATTCAATACCGCGCGCAAATTACACT
>CANHSA010000192.1 GCA_947463345.1 Flavobacteriales bacterium | reverse complement strand
TTGCAAGAGTCTTTGAGTTGTAAGAAATTTTGATTGTCTGGATATAGTGGGAGCGGGCAAGTGCCACTGATGTCGGCTGGCGAATGCCTGTCAAAAGCGACAAATTCGTCTATTCCTTTGCGGTAAACGATAATGCCACGCGAACCGCCATTGAGGTAGGTCCAGCCACCAACACCTTGCAAGTTACTGTAGCTCGGCAATTGAATGTCTATTGTGACATCAACCGGCACAAACGGAACCGGGTTTTGATTTTGATGATTGCACTTCGATGACAACAACAAGAATCCAAAACAGAAGAGGAGCAGATTTTTCACAATTCAAATTTAAGGATTTTAACGTATTTAAAGCGCCTCAGATTTTTCTTCCCACTTTTTATAAAGAGACTCTAATTGTGCTTTTTCTTGTTCATAGCGATTGAGTACCGTATTGTAATTGTTTTTGTCTTCGTAGTCAATTGTTCCTAACTCGTTTTCTATTTCAGTCAGCAATTGTTCTTGCTTTTCGATCTGCTGCTCTATTTGTTGAATTTCTCTTTGTGCTTTTTGTTGTGCTTTGTCAATTTTTGGCTTGCTTACCTCTTCGGCCGGCTTTTCTTTTTTAACTTCTTTTTCAGGTGTAGCTTCTGTTGAATTCGGCTGCTTTTGGGTTTTGTAGCTCAAATATTCTTTCAATTCAAAGTGGTGAATTTTGACACCTTGATTTTCGATATCCCAAATGCGGTTACTCAGACCATCAACAAATTCTCTATCGTGAGATACAATAATAAAGGTACCTTCGTAGTGCATTAGGGCTTCTTTGAGAACCTCTTTACTTTGTAGGTCAAGGTGGTTGGTGGGTTCATCCAGGATCAAAAAGTTAGACGGGCTGAGTAGCAAACAACAAAGTGCCAAGCGCGTGCGCTCCCCACCGGAAAGCACACCAACTTTTTTATCGATGTCTTCTCCTGAAAACAAAAATGCACCAAGAATACTGCGTAAATCTCGGCGGAGGTCACCTTTGGCAATCAAATCTACCGTATCATAAATACTGAGTTTTGGATCGAGTTTTTCGGCTTGGTCTTGCGCGAAATAAGAAATTTGAACGTTGTGCCCTTGTAATACCTCACCTTCGTGTGTAATGCTCCCCATGATAGCCTTCAGCAAGGTAGATTTACCCACGCCATTTGGACCCAGCAGTGCAATTTTTTCACCGCGCCCAACCGTGATCGAGACTTCCTTAAATAGACAACGGTCATCGTAGCTTTTGCCGATTTGATTGATTTCCAAGACCCACTTGCCAGGTTGAACTGCCAAGGGAAAGCGCAATTTGAGTTTGGCTACTTGGTCTTTTTCAACGGAGATCCGTTCTGTTTTGTCTAATTTTTTGATCAAGGACTGCGCAAAGGCGGCTTTGTTTTTCTTGGCCCTAAACTTTTCGATGAGTTCCTCTGCGTGTTTGATGTCTTTGTCTTGTTGTTTTTTGGCTTGTTCGAGCCTTTCCATTTCTTCGGCACGCAACTCCTTGTATTTAGAATAGGCGTAAGGGAAGTCAAATATTTGTTGTCTAGAAATTTCTAAAGTGCGCGTACTGACATTATCTAAGAATAAGCGGTCGTGAGAGATCAGGATTACGGCTCCTTCAAATCGTTGCAAATACTGTTCTAACCAACTGATCGATAAGATGTCGAGGTGGTTGGTCGGCTCATCTAGCAGTAGGATGTCAGGAGTATTCACAAGAATGCGCGCTAATTCTGCCCGCATCTTCCAACCACCAGAGCATTGCGCAATCATTTTTTGCTGATCGATCAAGCTGAAACCAAGCCCTTCTAGTGTCGCTTTGATTTTTTCTTCCCATTGATATCCTTCTAAAACTTGAAAGCGGTGATTGAGTTCGCTCAGTTCATCCAAAAGACCTAAGTAACTTTCGGCTTCGTAATCTGTCCTTATGGTAAGTTCATTGTTGATTTCATCGAGTCGTTCTCTAATTTCATTCAAGGTCGCATTCGAATAGAAGAGGAAATCATAGACGCTTTTATCAGAATCAATATGGATATCTTGAGTCAAGAAGCCAAATTTGAGACTTTTTGGATGATGCACTTGCCCGTCGCTAGGTTTGGTGCTGCCTGCTAAGATGCGAAGTAGTGTAGACTTGCCAGCGCCATTTTTACCGACAAGGCCAACTTTGTCGCCTTTATTGATTTGAAGATTAACGTTTGAGAATAGATATCCTTGTGGAAGAAAATAGCCGAGGCGATCAAATTGTATCATGCCGCAAAGTTAATTCTTTCAGCTCAACAATAATTGAGGCATGATTTTTGTTTCAAAAAACACAACAAAATTCATATTTAATAGTTATATTGTCAACTCTTATCAAAAAATAACAACACATCATGGGTAGACCTCCAACCAAACCAGCCAGATTACGCAACGGTTTTTATATAGAAGTAAAATCACAAGGATCTTCCGCAATACTTATCCGCAGAGACACGCGCGAGCAAATGTTAGTTGCCGCCGAAGACTACGCACGCACCAAAAATGTAACGATTAAAGGAGAAATGCGCAATGACAAATGGATCGCTGAGTAGTTACCGCTTTTCTTTCTGGCTTCCGCTTTTTGCAGGCTTATTGATCCTGATACCTATTTGTATATTATCAGGATCAATAGGTTTGGCCAAAATAAGTGGTATATCTATTCTGACCCTACTCATTATAGCAATGCGCAATTGGTTCAGTCTCGCCCGCAAGAAAAACAACAGGGTGGAACGTATTCAGCTCACCACCAACGATCTTTTTATGCTCAAACAAATCACGCCGGCTTTTACGAACTGGTCAGGTTCCGATCAACGTGTTTTGATTGATCAAATTGGGCTGTTTTTAGCAGAAGTTCGTTTTACTGGAGCCTGGACCCCTAAGCTTCAACTGACGGTTGCTTTTATGTCGGTCTGCGCAACCTGGGATTCCAATTATTTAAACAAACAACATTGGACGCTCTCCTATAAAGAAGAAGCATCTTTTTATTTCGATCAAGCACCAAATATCACTTATACTATACCGACCGGTCCAATGCTTGAACACGACCTGATCGCGCTACAAAACAACGAGTTTATAGCAGCTCTACAAAAAGGTATAGCATCCTTAAAATAAATACCACTATAAATCAATTAGTTAGATTTTTGATTGAAAAAAAAATTAAATTTCTTTCAAAAAAGCATTGTGGAACCAAAAAGAGTACATATCTTTGCACCCCGCAATTGAGACAACGGTCTAAGTCAAACGGGAGTTCAATTAGAGTACAGATGAGTAGGAGCGGGAGTTCTTACTGATAGCACAAGACAAGTTCTTTGAAGTATTGAGAAATAAGGAAACAGCGTTTTTAAGAATAAAAACAAACATACTCGAGCTCTTAAAATTCGAAGTTATTATACAACGGAGAGTTTGATCCTGGCTCAGGATGAACG
>CANHSA010000191.1 GCA_947463345.1 Flavobacteriales bacterium | reverse complement strand
TATCCAAAACCTTTTGGAATTTTAGCGGAGTACAACATCGGTCGTGGTCCAGAGTATGACAAGTTTACAAACTCAATCATTGAAGCTCCGCTTAAAGGAGGATTTATTACAGCGAGTTACAAGCTGGATTTCAACGGACAGACTTTAATCCCTTTTTCTAGATTTCAATATTATGATGGAGGCAAAAAACATGAGCTCGATGCACGCAGCTATGAAGTAAAAGAATTAGAAATTGGTGCTGAATGGCAACCAAACAAAAACTTTGAATTAGTAGTCATGTATACCATGTCGGCTCGTCGTTTTGAAGATGCTGTCAACCCAACTAATTTCCAACGAGGTAATTTATTGAGAATTCAAGCGCAAGTGAATTTTTAATTTACTCGAAGATACCCATAATAAAAAGGGCGGCCCGCAGGGCCGCCCTTTTTTATGTTAAATAAACTTAAATCTTACTTTGCAGCAGCAAATTTAGCACCAACAACTTCCCAGTTGATCACGTTAAAGAAAGCATTGATGTAGTCTGGACGACGGTTTTGGTAGTTGAGGTAGTAAGCGTGTTCCCAAACGTCTAGGCAAAGAATAGGTGTTCCGTTGCAGCCTTCACCCATGAGTGGGTTGTCTTGGTTGGCAGTAGAACAAATTTCAAGTGCGCCGTTGGTTACACACAACCAAGCCCAGCCAGAGCCAAAACGTGTGGTGGCTGCTTTTGCGAATTCGTCTTTGAATGCTTCGTAAGAACCAAAAGTGCTGTCGATAGCCGCTGCGAGCTCACCACTAGGGTTGCCGCCTGCATTTGGCGCCATGATTTCCCAAAAAAGATTGTGGTTCCAGAAACCGCCACCGTTGTTGCGAACAGCTGGTTTGTCTTTGCATACTTTTAAAATATCTTCTATGGACATGTTTTCCATGTCGGTACCTGCAATTGCATTGTTGAGGTTGGTGGTGTATGCTTGGTGGTGCTTGCTGTGGTGGATTTCCATAGTGCGGGCATCGATGTGCGGCTCGAGCGCGGTGTAAGCATAAGGTAATGTTGGAAGTTCAAAAGCCATTTTGATCTTGTTTTTAAGGTGAATATTGATAGATTTCTTCGACAAAATTACAACAAAATTCAGGACGCATTGTTCTTGGTGTATCTTTGTAACATGAACTCTGAACGCCCGATTTCCGATTGGCTACCTTTATCCTTAAAAGAAGCCGAAAAAAGAGGCTGGGAGGCCTTTGATGTCATCCTCATTTCGGGCGATGCCTATGTAGACCACCCTAGCTTTGGCACAGCAGTTATTGGCCGTATCATAGAAAGCGAAGGATTTCGGATCGGCATCGTTGCTCAGCCCAACTGGCAAGACGACCTCCGCGATTTCAAAAAGCTAGGCAAACCCAAGTATTTCTTTGGCGTAACAGCCGGCTGCATGGACTCCATGGTCAATCACTACACCGCCAACAAACGCCTGCGTTCAACAGATGCCTATACACCCGGCGGGCAAGCGGGCTTTCGCCCAGACTACGCAAGTATTGTATACAGCAATATCCTCAAAGACATTTACCCAGACGTTCCGGTTTTACTCGGCGGCATAGAAGCTTCTTTGCGCCGTGTTACGCACTACGACTACTGGAAAGACCAACTCATGCCGTCTATTCTCGTGGACGCCCGAGCTGATTTACTAGTGTACGGAATGGGCGAACAACCGCTCAGAACATTGTTGCGCCTGCTCAAAAGAGGAGTGCCATTTGAACAAGCCAAAACCATCAATCAGGTGGCCTTTTTGCAAAACGCTGAATTGGAACTCCCTAAAAATAAAAATTGGGAAACCGTCGAGCTCGCCAGCCATGAAGTCTGTTTACAAGACAAACTTAAATACGCAGCCAACTTCAAAATTGTCGAAGTCGAGTCCAATAAGTGGGCAGCCAATCGCATCATTCAACAAGTTGGTAGCCAAACGCTGGTCATTAATCCGCCGTTTAAAACCATGACCGAAAAGGAAATGGATGGCTCCTACGATTTACCTTACACAAGGCTTCCGCATCCGAAATACAAAAAACGCGGCGCCATTCCAGCCTATGACATGATCAAATTCTCGGTCAATACGCACCGAGGTTGTTTTGGCGGCTGTAGTTTTTGTACTATTTCTGCCCACCAAGGTAAGTTCATTGCTTCGCGTAGTGAAAAGTCTATTTTGAAAGAAGTTGAAGAACTGACCAAACACCCCGAGTTCAAGGGTTATTTATCAGACATCGGCGGCCCTTCAGCCAACATGTACCGCATGAAAGGCAAAGACGAAGCCATTTGCGCCAAATGTGTTTCGCCAAGTTGTATACATCCTGTCATTTGTCATAACCTCGATACCTCCCACAAACAAATGACCGAGCTCTATCGCAAAATTGACAAATTCCCTGGGGTCAAAAAAGCATTTGTAGGTTCGGGTATCCGCTACGACCTTCTCGTAGACGACTTCAACAAAAACAACGAAGACGGCAACCACGACGAATACATCGAGCAAGTCATTACCCGTCACGTTTCGGGCCGCTTGAAAGTTGCGCCTGAACACACCTCTGACGCCACACTCAAAGTGATGCGCAAGCCTTCGTTTCAATATTTCCATAAGTTCAAGGAAAAATACGACCGTTTATCTGCCAAACACGGCCTCAAACAACAACTCATTCCGTATTTCATTTCTTCGCACCCAGGTTGTGAAGAAATCGATATGGCCAACCTCGCTGCCGAGACCAAAGACATGGGCTTTCAGTTAGAGCAAGTTCAAGATTTTACGCCAACACCCATGACTGTTGCTGAGGTTATTTATTATACAGGCGTGCATCCTTACACATTAAAACCTGTCAATACGGTCAAGACCAGGGAAGAAAAACTCAACCAAAACCGTTATTTTTTCTGGTATAAAAAAGAAAATAAAGACTGGATTCGTCAGCGCCTGCAAAAAGCCAAACGCCCCGACCTCCTCGAAAAACTACTCGAGACACCTCAAGCCCAAGAAGCAGTTGTACCGAAATGGCTCGCCGACAAGAGAAAAAAATCATAGTTTTTGCAAGTTTCTGAGCGTTTAACTCAAGTACCCAACTTTTTCAACAACTTTGCGTCTTATTAATGGTTCAATACTTTCCAAATGAAAATTTACAACATTCTTCCACTAGCATTTATTTTTCCGCTTAGCATATTTGCACAAGAACCTACTGAAGTAAGCACCGAAGAGGAATACAGCGAACCAATCAGCACCTTCTCCTCTACGCGCGTCATTAATGGCCATTCAGTAGAAACCCTAAGTAAGGGTACCTACGAATTCCGCATTGAGCACCGTTTTGGCGACATCGCTGGCGTCAATGGCGGCATTCAAAACATGTTTGGTTTTGATAACTTATCAGATATGCGCATTGCGCTTGAATATGGTGTCACGGATCAGTTAATGCTTGGTTTTGGCCGTTCTAAAGGCACAGGCGCCCCTTATCGTTCTTTGGTGGACGGCTTTGTCAAATATAAAGTCATTG
>CANHSA010000190.1 GCA_947463345.1 Flavobacteriales bacterium | reverse complement strand
TGCCACAGCAGCTACATGGTTGGCATTTGGCCTGAACCCAGAACAAACCGTTTTTTACCGCCAATCTGATGTCCCTGAAGTAACAGAACTCACGTGGTACTTGCTTTGTCAGTATCCATATCAAAGACTGACACTTGCACATTCTTTTAAAGACAAAGCAGACCGCCTAGACGACGTCAATGGAGGTTTGTTCACCTACCCTATTCTGATGGCCGCCGACATTTTGTTGTACGACGCCGAAATTGTACCAGTTGGAAAGGATCAAAAACAACACATTGAAATGGCCCGCGATGTAGCCAACCGCTTTAACCTTACTTACGGAGATACATTTGTGTTGCCAGAAGAACAAATTCAGCCCGACACCATGCTCATTCCGGGCACCGACGGCGAAAAAATGAGTAAATCGCGCAATAACTTCATCGATATCTTTTTACCAGAGAAACAATTGCGCAAGCAAATCATGTCTATTATATCAGACAGCACACCGCTAGAAGAGCCTAAAAACCCAGACACCTGCCATACTTTTGCGTTGTATCAATTGCTAGCCGACGAAGCACAAATTGCCACCATGCGCGAAAACTATTTAGCAGGCAACTACGGCTACGGACACGCCAAGCAAGCGTTATTTGAACTCATTTTAGAAAAGTTCAGCGAGGCCCGCACACGCTTTGACCATTTAATGGCCAACACCGCAGAAATTGAAGCTGCACTAGAAATTGGCGCCAAAAAGGCAAAAGCGGTGGCGCAAGAAGTGCTGCAACGCACCCGTCAAAAAGTAGGTTACTAAAAAAAGAGCTTAAGGTCTTGGGTTGTCAATAGCTCTGTGGCCAAAAGTAAGCCCAAGCTTGAACCAACGCCCTGGCATCTGTACAAAGCCAGCCTCAACGTATTGTGTATTGGTGAGGTTATTCCCTTCTGCAAAAACAGTCCAATGCGTATTGATCGGGATCAAAACCTTTGCATCTAACACCTGATACAATTCTTGTTCAATGCGCTGCACCAAACGGTAAGTGAGGTTCAATTGTACTTTTTCACTCAGATCAAACAAAGCCTGCCCATTGAGTTGGTGACGCATGCTAGTAATAGCATACCTAGATTCTTGCTCACTTGTAAAATTGTGCTTGGCTGTGATGTAGGTGTAATTCAAATTGAATTTATTCGGGCCACAGGTTCCACTTTTCTTGACGTTAAATTGCAGGCTCGTTTCCATGCCCGTAAAAGCCACATTGGCAATATTGACCGGCATCCAAGGATTCGGATTGGGCGAAACTGAAGACGTTTCTCGCACCCAGTCAATCATGTTGGTGTGCTGGCGGTAAAAGAGCGCTGCATCGAGTTTCCAAAAATACCCTTTAGGGTTGTACTGATTGGGGCTGTAACGATAACCCAGTTCTGCTGCATTCGAAAATTCAGGCTGCAAATTCGGATTGCCCACATTGGAGGGATCGGTATAATACATTTCGGTCCAGGTAGGTACGCGGTTGCCACGGCTGTAGTTGGCAAAAACAAAATGATGATAAGAAAATGCACGCCCGAGTTGAATACTTGGCATTAGTTGTGGATTTTCTAAATTATAGGCAAACACCAAAAGCCCTGCGGCATAGTCCACAGTACCCAGCGCGCCTTGAGCTTGCACAAACGCACTTTGATATTGCCGCTCGCGCAAACCTAAATTACTGCTATTAAGGTGCTCTAAGCGTTGTTCCAAACCAAAAAGGATGTGTTGCCTATTGATATTCACCGATAATTGCGCCTCATAACTCAGCACATTTGAGATGTGGGTATTGGTGTAAAACGCGGGCTCATTGCGCTTCAAGCGAAATTCATCAGCATGGCTGCGCACCATAGCTTGTTGGCGAAATTGATACCAAGTAGAACTTCCTTCTTTTTTTGAATACCAGTGAAAATTATGCTTAACACCAGCCATGGCCATAGTGGTGCGCTCCCACTGATCTGGGAACTTATTGGTATAAAAGCCATTGGCACCAAAATTACGATCTGTATAGG
Organism: Flavobacteriales bacterium; assembly: GCA_947463345.1. Lineage (GTDB taxonomy): Bacteria > Bacteroidota > Bacteroidia > Flavobacteriales_D > Crocinitomicaceae > UBA952. The sequence goes on along the minus strand of CANHSA010000190.1, from coordinate 1,539 downwards.
CGCCAGTATAAGTGAGTCGCTGTCTTTGTTTTTGACCCAATGAATGAGAACTCGTGTAAAAGAGTTGATGGTTCTTGAAATCTGAATTGTACCAATGACCCGCAGATTGGTCTCTAGCCACCGCAAGCAATTGTTGGTATTTTTTAATCTTCATGCGCACCATTGCTTGTGCGCCAAAGCTATTGAAACTTCCGCCGTAAGCAGTTGTTTTGACCTCAAAAGCATCTTGCGCATAGGCGCCAATGTGCACCGCACCTGTTAAGGCACTTTGACCAAATTGCAACACTGTAGGGCTCTTGAAAACTTGAATTTCGGAAACCGCAATGAGTGGAATAGGCAAATTAGCCGCATGGTGCCCTGTTTGTGGGTCGGTCATCTTGAAACCATTGACAAGAATTAGGCTTTGCTCAAAATTACCGCCCCGTATGCCGATATCGGCTTGGGTGCCACTCAAACCACGCTGACGTACGTCTACTCCTGCTGAAAAAGACAAGGCATCAGCGATACTCCTTGCTGGCAGGTTATTGAGCGTTGCCTGATTCAATTTTTCGATGCTCTGCATGCGCGAATAAAAAGAACCGCCATTGCGTCCAGCGATAAGTTCAATTTGTTGGTAGGTCATGACACGAGGTGGGATTCTCGTCAAGAGTGAGTCGATGGATACACCAACTGGATCTTGTGCAATAAGCTGGGTAATTTGAAAGAAAAAGAACAAGAAAAATAGCTTTCTTTTTTGTTTCAAGAAAAACGTATATGCTGTCATATTCAAATGAGTAGATTGAATGGGTTTATCCATAAAATCTGCAAAAATAAGCAATGAAAGAGAATCAGCGCTTGGAAATCTTGTTGCCTGTGATATTGCGCTGCAAGTTGCATTTGTGCCTGCCTACTTCAAATCCACGCAAGGCACTGTGTTTGGTGGCCCTGCCTTGCACCCTAGCGCGCCACATGCGCCAAGAGCTTGGTTTCATTTCTCTGCGCATTAAAGTAATTACTTCCGCCTCTTTGAGACCAAACTGTAATAAAATAGCATCAAAAGGCGTGCGGTCCTCCCAGGCCATTTCGATGATGCGGTCGATGTCTTGTTCGGTGAGTGCTTTGAAATCCATATTTACAAAACAACCTTGCGCGCTTTTTGTTGCTATCACATGAAAGGTGTTAAAAAAGAAGATTTACCTTCCAAAACTTGCCTCACGTGTGGACGCCCCTTCACATGGCGCAAAAAATGGGAGAAAAACTGGGAAGATGTCAAGTATTGTTCAGACCGCTGTAGGTCTCAGCGCAATAAATAACGTATTTCTTCAAGGGTAGGTAGATGATTTTCATAAGTGAATTCCAAAACGTGTTTTCCCGGTAAAAGGGTTTTGAAATTCTCTTTAAAATGCAAGCCCTGTTGCTCGGAGAAGACCCAAAAATCGACCAAAGGTTCTTGCGTTTGAACAATTAGTTTGGCGACTTTATTTTTGTAATCAAGTTCTTCAATCTGTAGGTCAATTTTTAGTTTAGGCACAACTCTCTTCTCTACAAAAGTAAATAAGC
>CANHSA010000189.1 GCA_947463345.1 Flavobacteriales bacterium | reverse complement strand
CGGCTTCTTTGAATTACACCAACAAAAACTTATTTGGTGGCGCCGAACGCCTTACCTTTTCTTTGGGAGGTGGTTTTGAGTCGCAGCCGCCTGTTTTTGATGCCAACTCCGAAACCCAGTTAGTGGCTGCCGGACGCACCTTTAACACCTTTGAGCTAGGACCCAGTTTAAAAATCGACCTTCCGGGTTTGTTTCCTACACCCGTCAACTTATTAGGGAAACGTCAAAAACCACGAACGGTCATTAGCACCGCCATGAACTTCGAAAAACGCAACATTTTCGACCGCCGTGTTTTTCAGCTCAATTATACCTGGCGCTTTTTAGTGGGCAAAACACAAGTTTTTCAGATGGGCTTGCCTGGGGCTTCGGTCATCAAATATGTCAATATTCAAAAATCTGCGGCTTTTGAAGCGCAGCTCAATCAAGTCAACGACCTCTTCTTGTTCAATACCTACAGCAACCAATTCATTTGGCAAGATTTCAAATTCGCCTACGAATATTCCAACAAAGACAAAGAAGTCAAGACGGGCCAGAAAAGACATTACAACGGTACGCTTTATTTCAATAGTACCCTAGACGCGGCGGGTAATCTTCTATATGCATTTAGAGCGCGTCAGGATACCCTCAACGGTCAATACCTATTAGGAAAGCAACCGTATTCACAATTCGTACGCCTAGACAACCAGCTCAATGCCTCGATTCGCATGGTCAACAAAAGCACATTGCACTTGCGCATGCATGCGGGCGCCGGAATTTCATACGGAAACTCTCAAACCTCTATGCCCTATGACTACAGCTTCTTCGGTGGAGGTTCTAATGACAACCGCGGCTGGCGTGCAAGAGCCTTAGGCCCCGGATCCTACAAATACCACCTCGATACCAGCCGCTTGGCCACCCAAATTGGCGACATTCGCTTTGGCGGCGCCTTAGAATATCGTTTTGAAATCAGTTCTACTTTCAAAGGTGCGATTTTTACAGACTTCGGAAACATCTGGACCTACCGTGAAGATGCCTCCCGTTTGGGTAGTCAGTTCAATTGGCAAACGTTTGTTCCCCAACTGGCCATCTCTTCAGGAGTAGGACTCCGCATGGACCTCGAATTCTTTATCTTGAGATTAGATGTTGGTTTCCCAATTTTCGACCCCGCTTTTGCCGATGGAGCCCGTTGGGTATTCCAAGATTTCAAAACCCGCGAAACCTACTACCAAGAAGGAATGCAGCATTTCAACATGACCCTAGATCAGGTCAAGGAAATCATGCCAAGACCTTTCTTGCCCAATTATTTAAATTTCGGAATTGGTTATCCTTTCTAAAATGAGAAACTTCCTATCCTTCCTCGTGTTCATTGCACTCCTGACTTCCTGCATGAAAGGGCAGAAGGTCGATCTGATCATCCATAACGCCAAGATCCATACCATGGATTTATCGTCTTCGGTTCAAGATGCTATTGCCATACGCAATGGTAAAATTGTAGAAGTAGGCCCAGAGCGCCAAATTTTAAATAAGTATCGTTCCGACGAAACGATAGATGCACAAGGAAAGGAAATGTATCCAGGTTTCACCGACGCACACGGCCACATGCTCATGTACGCCAAGCAATTACTCGGGCTAGACCTCCGCGGCGTGCGTTCAGAACAAGAGTTGCTGCACCGCTGCGAACAATACAAGGCACAACATCCAAATCTGAAGTTTGTATTGGGGCAAGGCTGGGATCAAACCCAATGGGCCGGCCAGCAAATGCCCACCAATACCCAGCTCAACCGCTTGTTTCCAGATATTCCAGTTTGCCTTTACCGCATAGATGGTCACGCAGCATTGGTCAATGATTACCTCGTTAAGAAAAGTAAGTTGCTAGATCAACTCGGTCAATTGAGTGGAGGAGAAGTTCTGTTTTTACCTCGAGATTCCAATTTTGGTCAGAAAATCATCCTACAAACGTATAAGCCCACAGGTGTAATAATTGACAACGCCATCAATTTAGTGCAGCCATTTGTTCCCAATTATTCCCAAAAAGAGTACCTCAAAGCTTTGTTGCAAGTTCAAGACGAGCTTTTGCAATACGGCATCACAGGCGTGCACGAAGCAGGCATCGATTTTGAGCACATCGCTTGGTTCAAGCAACTCATTTCAAAAGGCAAACTCAAGCTGAATGTCTACGCCATGCTCATGAACACGCCTTTAAACCGGAATTTTGTGCAGCAAAACGGGCGCTACCGTTACAAAAACTTGAGTATACGCAGTTTCAAATGTTTTGCCGATGGTGCGCTGGGTTCTAGAGGCGCCTTGTTAAAAGCACCTTATCACGATCATCCAGAAGGTAAAGGTTTATTGCTCACCGATATCGCACGCATGCAAAACCTAGCGCAGTTTTGCTTGCGCAATGGTTATCAAATGAACACCCACAGTATCGGCGATTCCGCAAATGCGTTAGTGTTGTCCATTTACGAGCAGGTTTTTAAACAAAAGCCAGACCACCGTTTCCGCATCGAACACGCTCAAGTGGTCGATCCTCAAGATTTTCAGAAGTTTGCCAATTTTGCTGTTTTTCCGTCTGTGCAGCCCACCCATGCGGTTTCCGACGCCGATTGGGCCGAGGCACGCCTTGGGAAGGCCCGAATGAAAGGAGCTTATGCTTATAAAACCTTACTCAATCAGTTTGGCATGATTGCATTGGGTACCGATTTCCCCGTGGAGCAAACCAATCCTTTTGCCACTATTCAGGCTGCTTACAACAGTCCGTTTGGGCAAGCACTCACTTTAGATGAAATTATCCGCGGCATGACCATCTATGCTGCTTTCGCCTCGTTTCAAGAAAAGAACCTCGGCACTTTAGAAAAAGGGAAAGATGCCACCTTAGCTATTTTTGAATACCCAGTCAACGGCGTGGCGGGTCAGGTTCAAAACTATGCATGGCGTACTTTTATCAAAGGGAAATGCGTTTTCAAGTTAGAGGCATTGTAAACAAATCATTCGACATCATGAAATGGACTTTTATTTTATTCCTTTTGTTTTCCTTTCAAGGATTTAGCCAAAATATGGATCGGGTTTCCATCGAAGTTCAGGTCGATAAATACGATACAAACGCGTTGAATCAATTGCTCAATTCATGGCATGTTTCGGCAGCTCAAGCCAATTTTGACGCTTATTTTTCTGTGACCACTTCCAATTTTGTTTTTTTAGGAACCGCACCCGGTGAACGCTGGGCAAAGCCCGAATTCATGGCTTTTTGTAAACCTTATTTCGACAAAGGAAAAGCCTGGGATTTCAAGCCGAGCAAACGAAATTGGCAGTTTGCAGCTGATGGCAAGGTCGCTTACTTTGACGAAGACCTCCACACCTGGATGGAAGGTTGCAGAGGAAGTGGTATTTGCGTACTAGAAAATGGCCAATGGAAAATTGCCTATTATAACCTGACGGTCTTGATCGAAAACGAAAAAATCAAACCGTTCATCAAACTACGCAAGCACTAATGTTTGTTGCCGACAACCGCGTGGCCAGCGCAAAGCACTATTTTTTTGAGGCCTTAGCTGATTTATTTTCAAATAGCGAGTGCAAATCCATGTGGACTT
>CANHSA010000188.1 GCA_947463345.1 Flavobacteriales bacterium | reverse complement strand
TAGAATTCAAGACCGTGCATAAAAGAAAAACGATAGATTTCAATAACTTCATCTTTACTGTCGAATGTATTTTTGGGCATAGGTGCCGCTTTGCGTTTCAATTTGAATCAGGTAGGTTCCGGAAGGATACCTACTCATGTCGATGAAACTTTCAGCAAAATCAGCTGTTGCTTTCATGTCTTCTTGATGTAATGTCCGACCCGTTAGATCTAATAATTGCAGCCTAGCCTGCCCATTGATTTGTCCGTTCAATTCTACTGTAGTAAGGCCTGCTCCCGGATTTGGATAAATAGATATTTCGGGAATTTGCGCGTATTCAGGTACATCTAGCGTAAAGCCAACCGTGAAATCATAGCGGTGGTAATGCCCGAAATCGCCTGGGAAGAACTCAATATAAGTACCTCCTACTTTACGCAAGCGCATTTGACCAGAGGTTTCGCCTTCTACTTGCGCAGAATACCAAAATGCCAAGCCATCGTGATCGGTGTCTTGAATAATGATAGAGTAGCAACCTGGTGCGAGGTCGAAAGTATCTTTGTATTGGGTGGTGTTTTGAAGGTTCGCGCGCTCAAAAAGAACAGTGCCGGCGTGATCCAGTAATTGATAGCTGTTTTCGCTAGCTTTATTGTTGGTGGTAAGCCAAATAAAGAAGGGGCCATCGATGCGTTCTGGCGCGTCGTATTTGACGGTTTTGAGGCTATTGAAGTTGTATTCATCTGGACCAATATTGCCGTTAACATCGGCAATCCAGGCTGTAAATGTGTAGGAGCTGTCTTGCTCATACCACCAGTTCATGTCCGTGACGGGAATCTCGACCACTGCTTGCTCTAAGAAACCGAGGTTGCCGGTCCAGTCGAAAACCAAATTAGAACCGTAGTCTAGCCAGCAGAAAATACGGCAAGATGTAAGCGGCTGTGCACCCGTATTTTTGATGACAATGCGCGGATTCTGACAAGTTGGGTTCCATTTAGAGTAGTACTCGTAGTTATTAGGGTTGAGGATGTCGACAACGGCGGCATCGTTTTGAAAATTTGGAGCAGAATAAGAAATGAGGTCGTAGGCAGCGATATAGTTACCTCCGGCCTGGCCCGGATCTGTTGTTGGAACCGCATTGATCGCGTAGTCGAGTGCAACGGTGTCGCCTGGCGTAACGTAAGGCGTGAGTTCGAATTCGAATTCTTTGACCATGTCACCGGGGCACCAACCCTCGCGGGCATAAGGCCAGGTTCCACCCTGTCCGATGTTCGGGTTGTCGCCACAAACCATGGCGTCCCAGATGCTCCAGTTGAAGCGCGGCACGCCGTCAACCTTGATTTGATGGCTGTTGTTGACCCACTCGCAACAAGCGTAGTCGCCGACTTGACCATGGCCCGACATTCGGGTCTTGATTTTGAACATATCGGCGGTATCGCTGAGCACTACAGGCTTGGCTTGTAAAACCGCATCTGCGGCCATTTGACCAAAGTTATAAGATTTGAATTCAGACCAAATTGGCTCGCGTTTCACCACATCGCGTGGTGGAATTCCTTTAATGAATGCAAATTTCAAATCGATGAGTTCTTGCGTATTGTGCGCAGCGAGGTCTACCAATCCTTGAAGGTAGTGTTGGTAGTCGGTGACGTCGTAGATCCAAGTAAAACCATTAGGCCCGAGATCGAATTGGATACCGTATGGAGTAATATAGCGCGCAATTTCTACATCGTGAATGATTTCGTAAGGCGGGTTGTAAACGCTTTGCGACTGATTTTGTATGGTTTGTGTAGTGAGTATTGGTGTGCTACTGAGCAAAAGACCATTGAGGTCATAACTATTGTTGGAACCTGCCTGTGCACCGATAAAAGTATTCACGAGCTCAAAATGGCGGTGCAAAGGCACTTGCTCAAAAATGACTACCGGCTCTTTTAACTTCAATTGATTGACCAAGTGAGTAGTCACATTCGGCGCCATATTTCCTTGCCCTAATTGAAGTAAAGGACGCTGATTTTGACTGTTTTGACCCACAAATTTTGTCGTGTTACTTTTGATCATGCCTGCTTCAGAAGGCATGAGGACATGGGCATTAGGGCTTAAATCTCTGGAATAGGAAAGGTTATCGAAGTCGTGGTACAACACCAAACTCGACCAATTGGGGTGGTTGGCATCGATTTTTTGATTGTAATTGGCCGCAATTGTGGCTGCACTCAAAGCGCTTTTGTAAATGCGGAGTTCATCTAGACTTCCTTTCCAGGACAGACTTTGGTTGCCGCTAGCACCAATAATCAGACGGTGAAAGTAGCCCATTTCGCGGTTCTTGTTGGTGCCTGCTAGCCAAAGTTGACCGTTTTTGTAAATGAACATTTGACCCGAAGTTTGGTCTTTCACAAAAGCCCAGTGGTTCCATTCACCGTCAATTTCGGTGTTGCTAGCCGCCTGATTGATGCGGTCATAGCCCGTTTCGTCGCCGGCATCAAAATAAATATTATTGTTGCTCCAGGGCATATGGATGTTGAAAATGCGACGACCTGCAGTATCTAAGGCCTCCATAAAAGTGGTGTTTTGCGCCAAGTTGCCATTGCCTTTTGCCCAAAATTCGATCGTGAATTGGTCGCCAATTTCTTCATTGGCAAATGAAGACATCGTGTGATTGCTACCACTGAGTTCCAACTGACCATTGCGCGTTCCGTAACTCACGGCCATTGGCGCATTATTGGCATCCATCAGAAAATCGATGGCTGCAGGCGCTGGAAAGTCATTGCTGATGGTGAATTCTATGAGCAGGTTACTGACGCCATCCCAAATGAAGTCTTGGTAAAAAACAAAATTGTTCCAGCCCACGGATAGTGGCATTTGAGACATTCCGGGTGCGTGTGAGGCGCGGTATACCTCCGTGAAGCTTGGGTCTAAAAATTGAGTGAGCGTGAGCGCTTGTGTCGAGGCAATGCGGATCACCGGATGCCATAAGAGGCCACCAGTTGGGGTATTTAAGCGCAGTGAGCGGATGGCACCTGGTTGCAATCCGACGGCAAAAAGCTCTGCTGCTTGGATCACAAACTGATACTTACTACCTTGTTGATTGGTCTGAAAAGGCAGTGCAGAGGTGCCTCCTGGGCTATTAATTGGCAAGTAGCTTAGCCCTGCGCCATCTCTTGTCAATTCTTGAATTTGATATTGATCGGCGTCTTGATATGGCAAAGGCTTGTAATTGATCTGAGCTGGACTCGACCAATTCATTAAAAACTGCATGCCATTGACTTGTGTGGAATCGAATTGTCCGGTATGGTCAAAAACGCGGGTGTAAGTAAGGTAGTCCCACTCGCCACAGTCGTATTGATCCCAGGTGGTGAGGGGCGAACACTTGAGTTTGTAGTACATCTGTACCTTCTCGAAGCGCTCGGTATCTAAGGAAGCTGGGAATTGAAAATTTGCCCGACGGGTTGTAATTGAGTCGAAGGTAAAGGTCTGAACCCAAGTGGTGTCTTGGGCAAAAAGAGCGCAATTTGAGATCAGAAAAAGAGCAAAAAGTAGGTATTTCATAGCAAGGACTTTAGTAGCCCTCTAAAATACAACTATTTGTGCTTAATTGAAAAACAATTTGAGCGAAAGCCCAAGCGTTTGACGCAATTCG
>CANHSA010000187.1 GCA_947463345.1 Flavobacteriales bacterium | reverse complement strand
TTTATTAGTTTTCTAGCCAAAATGACATTTTATGGCTTTGACGACAATTTACTGTCAAGAGATACTTCAAAACACGGTTCGCCAATCCATAGAATTGATCAAATTCATCCTATTATTGAAACTATCTTTTGTGGTCTGCCCCTCGATAAATCACGTTTGGAACTTCGTGAAATGATTTTAAAGGACAAGAGGTTTGTTTTGACTGACACCACTTTCAACAACTTCCCTCCTTCCACTTTTTTCAAAGGCCTAACAACAGACAAAGGCCTTATTGAAGCTAAGCCCGACTCTATTCAAGTCATGCTGATTTATGGCAATGCGGCGCTGGTAACTGAGAAAGGCGGACAAGAAGACACCACCAAACACCCGATGATTTTAGAGTTTCAGTATTTCTTCTATCATAAAGAAAGTGCTGAACTGGAATACAGACGCATATTGAATTTGGTTCAACCGATTTTTACGGACACAAGTTCAATTATGGATGACAATTGGGAGACAGATTACGCAACTGGTCAACAAACTGGAATTCAAAAGTGCAGCGGAAAAATATTCGATAGCTATGAACCGTACTACAGAGTAGCTATTTCAATGATATCCTATACTCCGTCGGATGACGCGCAGCCGTTTTTTGTGCTCGACATCGCCTTTAGTAAGGAGGACAAATAGCTACTCCCTACTCCAAATCTTATACTTCAAGCCTATTATGAAACACACGCTTATAATACTTCTCACACTCGTCACACTAAATGTTTTTGGACAAAAAAATCAAGAAGAACAAGCCGCTCGAATTGTAGCAGAAGGTAAACTACTCTACAAAACTGAAATGGCCTCGTGGTATGGCACCGATTTATTTCTGGAAAGCTATAAAGACAGAGAAAATATCGGAGGATACTTTTCTTATACCGAAAAGGAGTTCGCTAAATGTGTTTTTTATTCAAAAGGAGCCGATCCGAAAGTAATCGGAACCATTTCATTTGACTCGACCTATAGTTTGGAGCGTGCGCAAACCGATTTGAGTGCACGCGATTTCAGTACAATGGAGAATGACTTATATGAAATCCGTAAAATAGCTTCTGAAGAGTTGTATGCGAATCAAGGTGGCTTTTTTAAGTTTTACCAGAATACGAGCCCGAATATTATACCCTTGATCAATGGCAGTGAAAAGAAAGTTTATATTTTGACGGGGCCCCAAAAAAGCGATGTGGTCATTTTTGGCAATGATTACTTGCTCAATTTTGATCAAAACAACAAACTGGTCAGCAAAAAACAACTCCATCAAAATATCATACCCATCACCTACTCCAATGCTGCGCAAGGCGAAGTCGTTGAAATGCACACACACTTACCGGAAACTGGCGAGCTCATTACCGCTACAGATGTCTGCACACTAATGCTCTACGAGAAATTTGCCAATTGGACTACACACAACGTAGTATCCAAAAAATACCTGAGCATTTGGGATTGCCAAACCGATGAACTAGTTATTCTTCCGATGAGTACCGTGAAGAAAATCAACAAAGACCAAGAGAAAAGACATCCCGAAGAGAATTAACAGCGTTTAAATGCGAAGTTTAAAAATCATATTACTTCTCTGCCTAGTCGCCTTTTTCAATGAGGTTGCTGCTCAAAAATGCATTGTAAAAATCAATGATGATGTTCCTTTGATGCAGAAACATTCTTCGAGGGATTTAGAGGTGTTTCTTAGTATTGAGTTTGAAGTGAATCATGTCAAAATCAAGGCTACCGACAAGCAGCAGGTGCGTATTCCGGTGCAAAAAACAGGTTTTGATACCGTTAATTATACCTTTACCTACAATGGCGGAGTTCATAACGAACAATTCATTTGCAAGCTCAGAACAAAAGAAAAATATACGATTTCACCTTGTACTTGTTGTGGCATTTTTTTGATGACGCCGGCTCAAAACGCGCAAAGAGGCTCCGTGAAATACGTCAATGCGTCGAAACACGAATTCATTTCTGAAACGGGGGATCAGGCAATTCATGCCCTACCTAAAAATAGCAGTACGGATTACATCCATTCGTACATTTCAATGAACTGCGGTTTTCGGCCAAATCAAATTTTCATAGCGGAACCTGACTATTTGAACCCCAAATTCGATTACGAGAATTGGCAGTTCAAGACGGAGCAAGAACAAGAGTTGCTCGATATGGAGCAAAAGGAGTTGATTCGGTTCTCATTCAATTATTTATTTCTCCACGGCGAGAAATTGGTTGTAACAATTGATGAAGCTGGGCGTGATTTTAGGGTGGAGTTGGGTTTGTAGTTGAAGTTGATCCTGTAATGAGGTAGCTCGTTAAAGAAACTATTTCATTCATCTACCTGATCAAATTGACGTGTCCGCTGATGGTTTTTTGTTCAGATGAAGACGGAACTTTGAATGAAACAACGTAAGTATAGGTTCCTGCCTGACACGGATTTCCATTCAGGCTAAACGATGCATCCCAACCAATAGTTGGATCCTGACTTTCAAAAATGATTTCGCCCCATCTATTAAAAATCAACATTTGGTAATTAGCAGCGTCGATTCCGCCAGAAAATACGGGTAAAAAGATTTGATTGATACCATCACCATCGGGGGTGAATGAATTTGGGATATAAAAAACAAAATCGGGGTCGAAGACGATGACATAACTTGCGGTGTCGGTACAGCCGAATTCATCCGTTACAACGAGCGTAATGGTGTAATTACCTGCTTGCGTATAACTCTGAATAGGGTTCTCTAATTCGCTAAAACTACCATCACCAAAACTCCAATTCCACGAGGTGATTGGAAATAAACCTGGCGTGGACGTGCTTTGCAGTTCAATGGGGTTGTTGGAATAGGCTTGGACTACCGAGGAGGTGATTTCGGCCGTTGGAGCAGATTCAATGACCGTGACTTCTTGGCTTGCTTGGCAGCCTAAACTATCCACAACCGTTAGCGAATATGTGCCAGCGCCGAGGTAGATAGCTGCTGTATTTTGCCCATTAGACCATTGATAAGACGAAAATCCGGGGTTGGCTTGGAAGAGCACTTGTTGTCCGGCGCATACATACGTGTTTCCAAGGACACTAATAACCGGATTAGGCGACTCCGAAACGGTAATAGTGTCATTGGCCATGCAGCCATTTGCGTCAGTCGTAGTGAGAAAGTAAGTGCCTGGGCCTACGTTGATATTCTGCGTTTGCGCGCCATTGCTCCATTGGTAATTTGTGAATGCAGCACTTACGGTGAGTTCGGTTGTGTATCCAGTGCATACAGTTGTATTTCCAAGTATGTTAATGACCGGATTTGGCCACTGCTCGACCGTAAAGGTATCGGTGGCAATGCAACCATTTGCGTCGGCAGCCGTGAGCCAATAGGTACCAGGGCCAACAACGATATTTTGACTTTGTAGACCATTATTCCATTGGAAATTAGAGAGTGCTGAATTGACGGAGAGCTCGGTTGTGTAGCCGGCGCAGACATTTGTGTTTCCGAGGATGCTGATGAGCGGTGTTGGCCATTCCAAAAGCGTAAAGGTGTCGGTAGCAACGCAGCCATTTGAGTTGGTTGCCGTGAGCCAATAGGTGCCAGGGCCAACGGTGATGTTTGGCGTTTGTTGGCCATTGCTCCATTGGTATGT
>CANHSA010000186.1 GCA_947463345.1 Flavobacteriales bacterium | reverse complement strand
AAGTTGGTTTAAGTAAAAGTGCACAGATAGCAAGCGATGCAGGCTGTTCAGCATGAAGCAAAGTGAAAATTTTGTCCATGGTAACACCTGTGTCGAGGATATCTTCGATGATGATGACGTGGCGTCCTTTGAGCGCGGTTTGCAAGCCAATGAGTTCGTCTACTCTGCCGCTAGACTGTGTGCCCACATAAGAACTAACTTTCACAAAAGTGAGCTCTGGCTGACAATTCAAGAGTTTGAACAAATCGGAGGCAAACATAAATGCGCCGTTTAGGACCGCTAAAAAAATAGGATCTTTGCCAACGTAGTCAGTGTCTAACTGGCTAGCTAATTCTTTAAGGCGCGTTTGTATTGTCGTTTCCGAAATGAAGGGCGCGAAAGAAAGGTCGTGTATGTGAACCGCTGTACGCATCGTCATACAAAGGTACAATTTTAAACGTATCTTTGCTGCATGACAAAAACATGGTACGGTAGGGAACTACAAATCGGCGTGCTTGGCGGTGGTCAATTGGGGCGAATGCTCCTGCAAGCAGCCAATAGTTTTGACATTCAATTGCACATGCTCGACCCCGACCCCGCAGCCCCGTGCTCGCAAATCGCTTACAGCTTTCAAGTAGGTTCACTTACGGACTATGACACCGTGCTGGCCTTTGGTCAAAACAAAGACCTGATCACCGTAGAAATCGAAAATGTCAATACCGATGCACTGCGTGCCCTTGAAAAACAAGGTGTCAAGGTGTTTCCACAACCCCATATTTTAGAACTCATTCGTGACAAAGGCACCCAAAAACAATTTTACCTGGATAATGATATCCCCACTGCACCTTTTGTTTTTTGTGAAGCCTCTTTGCCTTTAGAAAATCCCTTTGGCTTTCCAGTCGTACACAAACTCCGAACAGGTGGTTACGACGGCAAAGGCGTCAACATCATTCAAGAAGCGAGTCAAATGAATACGAGCTTTATTGAACCTTCTATTTTTGAAGCTTGTATCCCTTTCACCAAAGAATTATCCGTCATTGTGGCTCGCAATGAAGCTGGCCAAACCAAATGCTTTCCGTTGGTTGAATGCGAATTCAATCCAGAAGCCAACTTGGTGGAGTTTTTGTTTTCTCCTGCTGCGGTTTCAGCCGAAATTGAAGCGAAAGCCCAAGCTATTGCCATTGACATCATCGAAAAACTAGATATGATAGGTCTTTTAGCTGTCGAACTATTCTTAACAGCCGACGGCGACTTATTGGTCAATGAAATAGCGCCAAGACCCCACAACAGCGGCCACCACACCATTGAAATTGCGCGTTGTTCGCAATTTGAACAACACCTGCGCGCCATTTTGAACCTGCCATTAGGCGATACCCAACTACACAGCGCGGGCGCTATGCTCAACCTTGTGGGCGAAAAAGGACATGAAGGGCCAGTTTACTATGAAGGCCTAGAAGAAATCTTGAAGTTCTCTGGAGTGCACCCGCATTTATATGGTAAAACACACACCAAGCCCTTCCGTAAAATGGGGCATGTCACCATCAGCGGAGTCCATATGGACGACGTTCGATTGAAAGCCCAAAAGGTCAAGGAAACAATAAAAGTTATTTCTAAAAAATAAAAAAGAGCCGCAATTGCGGCTCTTTTCATTTAACTCTTAAAAGATGTTCAGCTTATCTGATCACCAATTTCTTTTGTGTGCGTTGGCCATTCATTTGCATTTCTACAATGTATAGACCTGGTGCGTAGTTACTGGTATTCAGGCCAATCTCGAAATCACCCTGAAGACTACCAAACTGACGTGCTTGTAAAATACCACCTTTAGCATCGAGTACGCGCACACTCACTGGTGCAGCTGTAGGAATATGAAGCGTGATGTTCGCAAAATCAGTGGCTGGGTTTGGAGCAACTGTGAGCATTTGTTCTAAGTTGATCGCGCCAATGAGTTCCTCAACACCTACATAACCATTTTGAACAGCTTCATTGATGGTGGTGTAACCAGCGTTATCGATTTGTCCTTGTGGATCAATGAGCATTCCGACAATATGCATTTGGGTTTCATCCCAGGTAGCAGGAAGCGTAAAGCTGAAGTTTGCTGTGTAGTTGTCGCCAACTGTTGTGGTTGCGGCAATAACGCCCGTTTGGCCAGCAAAGCTCGGTGCAATGGCACGCGCCACGTGATCGTATACCATTTGTGCAGCTGGTACCGGATTAGGTAAACTTTCATAACCACCCATAGTGCCATTATTTCCACCCGCATATGCATTGGATTGATTGTAGCCGTTACCAGAACCGGTAACGTCATCTTCGGTAAGTACACAAGCGACTTTATAAGAACCGTTTGTAGCTTGCAGCATTTCAGTACTTACTGAAATATTGAGCACGCGCGTAGTTGGATCCCAAGTGGCGCCATTTGTTAAGACTCCTTTTGGTGCAGTTTGTAAACGTGTAAAGAAATCTGAACTCATTTGAGAAGGGTCTACATCGCCCAAGCGATCGACAAGCGCACTTGGGTAACCGCCGATGAGTGTACCGATGCCTGCATCGTAATCGGCAACAACCATCGGGTCACCGTTGTGAACCGCTATACCAGCCCAAAAACCATCGTATTCAGCCGCAAACATATCCATAAAGACAGCGCCACGCGGACACCATTGGCACCAAGTACCGGTTGCTTCTTCACCTACTACAATTTTACCTGCAGCCGGAACAACTGGGTTGACTTCTTGGGTGAGTGTATTATCTGCAGCGTTGTCGTCGTTGCCACCATTGATGTTCGAAATAGTGACCACGGCGTTGTTTACCCCCGGAACCAAATTAAATGCTGGAATGGTTACGGTATAACTTGCAATGCTTGCCACATTCACGCCTGTGATGTTTTGCGTATAATTTTGACCGTTGTAGGCTAAATTCACGTTAAATGAAGTGAGTGCGTTTTGACCTGCATTCAAAATTGAAACAGTTGGACTTACAGTTTGCCCAGCGATGTTTCCGCCCATATCTAAAGAAGCAACCATTGCATTGAGTGCAGGCAAAGTATAGGTTTGGTGGTCAAAACTAACGTTGTCCATAAAGAACTGATTGTTTTGCAAAGGGAAATAATCCGCAGAAGCTACGGTATTAACCCCATTGACCCATGTGCCAACCAAAACGTTATTGACATAAGCTTTCCACACATGAAGGGTGAGGTTGGCTTCAATTTTTAAGTTGAACCACGTAGCTTGCGGATAAGTAGTAAGGCAAAGATTGGGTGTATTTCCGTCGTCAATGGCTAATTCACCTGCATCCATGTGCACGTTGAGTGCCCATAAATTACCGATTGTTGTAGCGCCTTGGATATTGTAATAAGCGCCTTTGCCGCTATTCACATAGAAATCTGAACTCAAAGTAAAAATACCTGAGTTGTATAATTGTCCGAAATTGAGCACGACATCTTGCGGACCTCCGTTGGCCGATGTTGAAGCGAAGTATACCGAATGTGGCGCACTCGCCGCTTGATTGTTGGTCGTGGCAACATCTTCGGCTCCACCTTGCGCACCAGACCAAGTAGTCCAGGTATTCGATTGCGGACCAATAAAAGATCCGAGCGCATAAGTGTCAAAATTGTCAGAAAAAATTTGGGCCGAGGCCAGTTGGGCACTGATGATACCCGCAAATAGTAAAATGCTTTTTTTCATAGTTTGGCTTGTT
>CANHSA010000185.1 GCA_947463345.1 Flavobacteriales bacterium | reverse complement strand
GGTTTCAAAACACAACTTAAATTTGGTCGCTCAACCGTCGATTTCATTGTAGCCCAATCCAAAGGGAAGCGCACCGAAATCAACGTGACGGGCAAAGCTCAAGTTCAAAAATTTGAAATCACCGCCGACAACTACGAAGCCAATCGCCACTACTTCCTCAACCTCTACCACCAACAACACTACGACACCGCAATGGCAACCTTGCCTGTTGTCAATTCCACGACCTACATTACGCGGATCGAAGTATGGGTCACCAACCGCAGCAGCATCACCGAAAACACCCGAAACATTGTAGCATTCTCCGATTTAGGGGAGGCCAAACAAGCCAACTGCCAAGGCAATCCGGGCAACTATTCTACACAAGAACTCCCTGACAACCAAGCCAATGGCCTCTACGACTGGGCAGCAGCTCAGCCTTTAGTGCGCGGGTTTTCAAATGCCGTTATGGCGCTGAGCGCACAACTCAATTCTCCTGGCCCTTTTAACCAAGCTGTCGATTACGAAAAGGTAGAAAACGCGCGCAAACTCAATGAAAACGAGTACACCTACAATGCGCTACTCGGCTATGTGTCTTTGAACACCGCCCTCAACAACGACGAAGTATTAGCCGTGGCCTACGAATACACCTACCGCGGGCAAACCTATCAAATTGGCGAATTCTCAACAGACGGCACCAACGGTCAAGAGGCCCTGATTCTTAAGCTCATCAAACCAACCATCACGAGTCCGATCAACAAAATCTGGGACCTCATGATGAAAAACGTCTACTCTATCGGTGCCTACCAAGTAGACCAACTCGGTTTCAAAATAGACATCTACTACAACAACCGCGAAACTTCCGTTTTACAGCCTTTCTTACCGTTCGACGGCATCGATAAAAAACAAATTGTCACGCTCCTCGAAATGGACAAAATCAATCAGAACAACCAACCTTTCTCGGATGGTGTTTTTGACTTTGCGCCTTTTAATGTGGTGGGGAACAAAATCGACAACGGCGGTACCATTAACCGCAAAAACGGACGTATTTTCTTCACGACAGTAGAGCCTTTTGGCAAAACACTCGCTGAAAAACTTACAGCTGCTGGCGTACCAAATATTTACGTCAACCAATTAGCTTACACCGAACTTTACGACTCCACCAAAACGGCGGCACAACAAATCCCGAGTAAAAACCGCTTTGTTTTCAAAGGAGAGTTTCAGTCGTCAATTTCGTCAGAAATTCCATTGAACGTCATGAATATTCCGCAAGGAGCTGTTGTGGTGACGGCAGGCGGTATGCGCTTGGTGGAGGGCGTTGACTTCACCGTAGACTACGCGTTTAGCCGTGTAAAAATCCTCAATACCGGTATTCTAGAGTCCAACACCCCTATCAAAATCTCCATTGAGTCGAATTCTGTATTTGGTTTTCAAGCGCGCTCCATGATCGGTGGACGCTACCAATACCGCATCAACGAAAACTTCAAAGTAGGTGCTACTTGGTTGCGCATGATGGAACGCCCCGTGACCCAAAAAGTCGATTTTGGCAGCGAACCTTTCAAAAATAACGTACTCGGTGCCGACTTCGCCTTCCGCACCAACGTGCCTTTACTCACCAAGTTAGTAGACATGCTTCCTGTCATCTCTACCAACACCATGTCTACGCTCTCTATGTCCGGAGAAGTAGCCACGCTCAGACCTGGTCAGCCACGCGCCATTAACAAAGAAGGAACTTCTTACATCGACGACTTCGAAGCTTCCCAAAGCGCCATCGACCTCAAAAGTATTGCTGCATGGCGTTTGGCATCAGTTCCGCAAGGCCAACCCGACCTCTTCCCAGAAGCCGCTAAAAAAGACCTCAGCGCCGGCTACAAACGCGCCAATCTTTCGTGGTACACCATTGACCCCGTTTTCTATCAAAGTAACCAGCTTACGCCTGCGCACATCAAGCAAGATCCATCCATGCTCTTTGACAGCCGCATGCGCCTGATCCAAATGACCGATATCTTCCCGAACTTACAGCTACAGTACGGATCTATCTCAAATATCAATGTACTCGACCTCGCCTACTATCCATCTGAGCGCGGTATGTACAATTTTGACACCACCGCTACCGTCGATTCACTCGGGCGCTTCACCAACCCTGAAGAGCGTTGGGGTGGCATCATGCGCGGCCTCAGCACCAACGACTTCGAGCTTGCCAACATTGAATTCATTCAATTTTGGGTCCTAGACCCATTCAACCAAGACGCCGAGAATCAAAATCCGAACTCGCCAATGACGGGTGGCGACCTCTACTTCAATCTCGGTAATATCTCTGAAGACATCTTGCCAGATTCTCGCAAAAGTTTCGAGCATGGCTTGCCAGCCAATAGCGATCCTGTCTTACTCGACAACATCGACACCACCCTTTGGTCTCGGGTGTCTACCCAACAAGTAGTTGTGAACGCTTTTGCCAATGACCCTGCATCGAGAATCAAACAAGATGTAGGTCTTGACGGATGGGATAACAGCGACGAAAGTCAGAGTTACGCTGCTTTTGTAAGCTGGGTACAAAATAACAACACACTCAGTGCGGCGGCCAAAGCCCGCATGATTGCCGACCCATCTACCGACGACTACAACTACTACCTCGACGACAACTACGATGTCGCACAGCTCAACATTTTAGATCGATACAAGCATTACAACGGCATGCAAGGCAATTCGCCTACAACCGAAATGTCCGATACCGCCAACACTTTAGGCTATCCTACGATTGCTTCGAACTTTCCAGACATCGAAGACATCAACCAGGACAACAACCTTTCTGAGTCGGAAGCCTACTTCCAATACCGCGTCAGCATGCGCCCAGGCGACATGCAAAATGTAGGAAGCAATTTCATCACCAATAAGCAAGTTTATCAAAATGGCACCAAAACAGAAACTTGGTACCAATTCAAAATTCCTATTCGCGATTTCGAGAAACGCGTCAATGGCATTCAAGACTTCCGCTCCATTCGCTTCATGCGCATGTACATGAAAGGTTTTGACGAACCAGTCGTATTGCGTTTTGCGCGCCTCGAATTTGTACGCGGCGAATGGCGTCGTTATTTCCAAGACCTCACCCAGCCGGGCTTGAGTATCCAGACCGACCCTAACCTCACCTCTTTCAATATTGCTGCGCTCAACATCGAAGAAAACGCACAACGCCAACCAATCAACTATGTTGTTCCTCCAGGCATTGACCGTGAAATCGACCCATCACAGGTGTACCAGCGCCAAATGAACGAGCAATCTTTGGTCCTTGAAGTGTGTAACCTTCAGGACGGTGATGCGCGCGCAGCTTACCGCAATGTGCAGTTCGACGTTCGTACTTACAAGAAATTAAAAATGTTTGTGCACGCCGAGTCTGTTGTTCAGAACCAACTCAAAGACAACGAACTCACTTTGTTTGTGCGTCTCGGCACCGACTACGTCGACAACTACTACGAGTACGAGCTTCCGATGAAAGTGACCGATTGGAATGTCACCAATCCAGACTTCATTTGGCCGGCTGCCAACAACATCGAAATCGAATTTGACCGCCTCCTCGACCTCAAAATGGAGCGCAACACCAAACTAGAGCAAGGTGTGCCGGGCGTTTCAAGTATTGTCGAATACGAAAAAATAGATCCGAACAACCCGAATAACCGCATCAAAGTCAAAGGAAGTCCGAATTTACAAGGGGTAAAAACCATCATGGTTGGTGTG
>CANHSA010000184.1 GCA_947463345.1 Flavobacteriales bacterium | reverse complement strand
CGGCGAACTGGCGCCCAGTATTTAGCTTCCAACAAGTAAGGCAACGGATAAGCTGCTTCTTGTGGTGCGTATGGGTAAGTCCAGTTTTTGTTGATGATGCAGTCGGCGGTGTGTGGTGCGTTTTTGAGCAAGTTGTTGAGTTTGTCTGCATGGCCGTTTTCGATTTCGCGGATTTCTTCGCGGATTTTGATCATGGCGTCGCAGAAACGGTCTAGCTCTTCTTTGTCTTCGGATTCGGTAGGCTCAATCATGAGGGTGCCGGCAACCGGGAAAGAAACTGTTGGCGCGTGGAAGCCGAAGTCGATGAGGCGCTTGGCCATATCGGCTACTTCGACGTCAGCGGTTTTCTTGAAGTCGCGGCAATCGAGGATCATTTCGTGAGCAACCGTACCGTTTGCACCTGTGTAAAGGATGTCGTAGTGGCCTTTGAGGCGTGCAGCAATGTAGTTGGCGTTGAGAATAGCGATTTCGGTTGAACGACGCAAGCCCTCTGCACCTAACATTTTGATGTAGGCG
Source organism: Flavobacteriales bacterium (assembly GCA_947463345.1). GTDB lineage: Bacteria > Bacteroidota > Bacteroidia > Flavobacteriales_D > Crocinitomicaceae > UBA952. The sequence goes on along the minus strand of CANHSA010000184.1, from coordinate 3,206 downwards.
TAGGAAATGGTAAGGATGAGCGCAGAACCATAAGGCGCTGCTGAAATGGCGTGGATCGGTTGAGCACCACCGGTAGTAACCAATGGATTGCTTGGCAAGAAAGGCGCAAGGTGCGCTGCCACACCGATAGGACCCATACCAGGGCCACCACCACCATGTGGAATAGCGAATGTTTTGTGCAGGTTGAGGTGACAGACGTCGGCGCCGATGTTACCTGGATTGGTAAGACCAACTTGTGCGTTCATGTTGGCGCCGTCCATATAGACTTGACCACCGTTGTTGTGAATAATGCTGGTGATTTCGATGATGCCTTCTTCGTAAACACCGTGTGTAGATGGGTACGTGACCATGATGCCCGCGAGCACGTCTTTGAGGTCGGTGGCTACAGTGCGCAATTCTTCGATGTCGATGTTGCCGTTTTCGTCGCAGCCCGTAACCACTACTTCAAAACCTGCCATGACAGCAGAGGCTGGGTTGGTGCCGTGTGCAGACGACGGAATGATCATTTTTTTGCGTTGGAAATCGCCGCGCGACTCGTGGTAAGCTTTGATGACCATGAGGCCAGCGTATTCGCCTTGCGCGCCAGAATTGGGCTGCAAAGAAACCGCTGCAAAACCTGTAGCTTCACAGAGGTCTTGGGCGAGTTGGGCAAACATAGCGTGGTAACCAGCTGCTTGATTGATCGGAGCAAAAGGGTGCATGTTGGCAAACTGCGGGTTGGTGACGGCCATCATTTCTGAGGCGGCATTGAGTTTCATGGTACAAGAACCCAAAGGAATCATGGAATGCACCAAAGAAAGGTCTTTGTTCTCCAATCGCTTGAGGTAGCGCATCATGCGCGACTCAGAATGGTAGGAGTTGAACACCGGATGTGAAAGCACCGCCTCAGTGCGCGTTAATTCGGCTGGGATGGCGCTTGTTGCGTTTTGAACTTGAGCACCAAATACGGCCAACACCGCTTGTAGGTCTGCGGTAGTGTGTGGCTCGCCAAAAGAAATGCTGAGTTCGCTGTCTGAAATATAATGGAAATTAAGCCCTGCAGCTTCTGCTTTGCTGCGGATTTTGGAGCAGTCTACACCTTGTACATGAACGGTATCGAAGAAATGAGTGGAGCCGATTGTAAGGCCTGCTTTTTGAAGACTAGTTGCAGCTGAACTGGCTAAAGCATGTACATGGCCAGCAATGGCGCGAATGCCATCTGGTCCGTGGTATACGGCGTACATTGATGCCATTACGGCTAAGAGTGCTTGGGCGGTACAGATGTTGGAAGTGGCTTTGTCGCGTTTGATGTGTTGCTCGCGGGTTTGCAAAGCCATGCGCAACGCTTGGTTGTCGTCGGCATCTTTGGAAACACCAATGATACGGCCTGGCAAGTTGCGCTTGTAGTCTTCTTTGGTGGCAAAGAAAGCGGCGTGCGGACCACCGTAGCCCATTGGTACGCCAAAACGTTGGGCAGAACCCGTAACGACATCGGCGCCCATGCTACCTGGTGATTTGAGTAAAACGAGTGAGAGTAAGTCGGCACCTACGGCAACTTGCATACCGGCTGCTTTCCAGCCAGCGATGGCTGCAGACCAGTTTTGGATGTGGCCTTTTGCGTTTGGATACTGAACGAATACCCCAAAATAGCTGGCGTCTGGCGCGAGTGTGCTGGCATCGCCAACGATGAAGTCGATGCCTAAATTGAGCGCTCGGCCTTTCATGACGTCGATGCTTTGCGGCAAGGTGTTTTGGTCGACAAAAAATTTGTTGCGACCTGCTTGGATATCGGCACGGCTGCGCGAGTTGTAGAACATGATCATGGCTTCAGCAGCAGCTGTAGCTTCGTCTAGAAGAGAAGCATTGGCGATGGTCATGCCGGTGAGTTCAATGACCATTGTTTGGAAATTGAGCAAGGCCTCCAAACGCCCTTGTGCAATTTCTGCTTGGTAAGGCGTGTAGGCGGTATACCATCCTGGATTTTCGAGCACATTGCGCAAAATCACAGATGGAACGATGGTTTCGTGGTAACCCAAGCCAATGAAAGACTTATTGACTTTGTTGAGAGCGCCAAGAGCAGTGATGTGGTCGAGGTAAGCTTGCTCAGAGAGCGCTGCATCTATGCGCAGTTCGCGGTTCAGGCGAATTTGTGCAGGAATGGTGCGGTCGATGAGTGTGGCGAGTGACGGTACGCCAACTGCTGCTAACATTTGTGCTTCTTCAGAAGCTCCTGGGCCAATGTGGCGTCTTTCAAAAGGTGTCATGTGTTGTGTCGAATTTGGGTCTACAAAGGTATAAAAAAGTTAGGCACGATCAGGCAAGAATTCAATTCTGAAATACACATTTGCCTCCAACGCACTGAACACTTTCATTACTGTATCAAACCGCGCTGAAGTAGTATTGTTCTCAATTTTCGAAATTTGCGCTTTTTGCACCCCTACTAATTCTCCTAGTTGGGTTTGGGTAAGTCTTTTTCGCAACCTGGCCTCCCGTATTGCTTCACCGAGTAAATCCAAACGAAGTTCGTTCTCAAAAGCATTTCGATTTGCACTTCCTTTTACACCAATTAGGCGATTAGTCAAGGACTCTAAACTTTCTGTTTTCATAGCTGTTTCATGTATTTTTAGCTTCCAAATAATTTAACCTTGACACCTGGGCTTTGGTCAAATCTTTTTTTTCAATTTTTTTACTTTTTTTGATGATACCATGCGTAGAAACCACGACAGGAAGTATTGGATTTGAACGGATCCAAAAAGAGAATACTCTGTAATAATTCCTATTGTACAATGTTCTAAACTCCCAAATGTGCTCATTTAATTTTTTAAAAAGAATGGGGTCATTTGAGTATTGGGCTTTGGTCATGTTGTAGAGAATTTTCCTTTGCACATTAGGCTCCAGCTGCTCAATGAACACTGCGGCATCTCGCATGAATTCAATGGTGAATTTTTGATTTTTCAATTGATAAGTGTTAAAGTTAAATGTTTCCTTAATAGGAAACTAATTATTTTTCAACTTTAACAACGATTTAAAACCTGAATTTATTCAATTTCAATAGCAGGGCCGAAGGCTTGAACCCTTAAACGGGCATTTTCCCGAATATCTTGCCAAAATAAATTGATATCGCCGATGTGGTAGTTGCGCATCGTGAGGCTCATCAGCAAAAACTTGCCTTTGGGGCGGTCTATCCAGATGGCGCCGTCTATTAAATGGGTCTGAAAAAGGGCTGG
>CANHSA010000183.1 GCA_947463345.1 Flavobacteriales bacterium | reverse complement strand
CGCCGTATTTTGCACTCCATGCGCGAAATGGAAGACGGCCGTTACAACAAGGTGGCCAACATCATCGGCAACACCATGAAATACCACCCGCACGGCGATGCCTCCATTGGCGACGCACTCGTGCAAATTGGTCAGAAAGACCTCATGATTGACTGCCAAGGAAACTGGGGAAACACACTCACCGGCGATGGCGCAGCAGCTCCACGTTACATTGAAGCGCGCCTCTCCAAATTTGCTTTGCACGTTGCGTTCAACCCCAAAACCACCAACTGGCTTTCTTCTTACGATGGCCGCAACAAAGAACCGCAGCAACTCCCAATGAAATTCCCTTTACTGCTCGCACAAGGAGCTGAAGGAATTGCCGTCGGGATGGCTTGTAAGTTTTTACCGCACAATTTTATTGAACTTATCGAGCAATCGATCAATCACTTGCGCGGCAAGAAAGTCGAAATTTTACCCGATTTTCCGAATGGCGGGATGGCCGATTTCTCTGGATACAACGACGGCCTGCGCGGCGGACGCGTGCGCATCCGCGCCAAAATCAGAAAGGTCGACAACAAAACACTCATCATCAACGAAATCCCATTTGGTACCACCACCACTTCGTTGATCGAATCCGTAATCAAAGCCAACGACAAAGCCAAGATCAAGATCAAAAAAATTGAAGACAACACCTCCTCAGAAGCCGAAATCATTGTGCATTTAGCACCAGGGGTGTCGCCAGACAAAACCATCGACGCCCTCTACGCTTTCACCGATTGCGAAGTTTCGGTTTCTCCGAACTCTTCGATCATCGACGGCGAACGTCCGCGCTTTATGGGCATCACCGAAATTTTAAAGGTCAACACCGATCACACCGTCAAGCTCCTGCGCTTAGAACTCGAAATCAAACTAGACGAGCTCGAGCGCCAATGGCATTTCTCAACTTTAGAAAAGCTCTTCATCAATCACGAAATGTACATCGATTTCAAACTCTACAGCGACCGCGAGGCCCTGTATGTGTACCTCTATGATCGTTTCAAACCTTTCCAGAAACAACTCCTCCGCGAGATCCAAGACGAAGATTTGCACAAGCTAACGCAAATCCCCATGATCCGCATCACGCGCTTCGATGCCGACAAAGCCGACGAAGCCTTGCTCAAAATTGAAGAAGAGATGCTCCAAGTGAAGCACCATTTAGCGAATCTTGTAGAATACGCCATCGATTACTTCAAAGACCTCAAAAAACGCTTTGGCGCTGGCCGAGAGCGCAAAACAGAAATCAAAACTTTTGATACCATATCCGCTTCAAAAGTCATCATTGCCAACCGCAAGCTATACGTCGATTACGAAGAAGGCTTCATTGGTTATGGCCTCAAAAAGAACGAACCTGTTTGCGATTGCTCCGAAATCGACGACGTCATTTGCTTCTTCTCTTCGGGCAAGCTCATGATCACCAAAGTTGCCGATAAGAAGTTCATCGGTAAAGGCCTCATTTATGCCAACGTTTGGAAAAAAGGCGACACACGCACCATTTATCATCTTTTTTATCAAGATGGCACGGGCGGCCCTACCATGATGAAGCGTTTTTACGTCAATTCCATTACTCGCGATACCGAATACGACCTCACAAAAGGAACGAAAGGATCCAAAATGTTGTATTTCAGTGTGCATCCGAACGGTGAACGCGAAGTCATCAGTGTGCTTTTGCGTCCGCGCCCGCATCTCAAGCGCTTGCGTTTCGATATCGACCTCGGCGCCCTGCTCATCAAAGGACGCAACTCTGCGGGCAACCGTGTTACCAAAGAGATCATTCAAAAAATTGTCCAAAAAGAGGTGGGAGGCTCTACGCTGGCGGCCCGAAAAATTTGGTACGACACCGTTGTTGGGCGCCTCAACGACGAAGGACGGGGCAAGTTCCTTGGTTCCTTTAAAGGCGAAGACCGCATCCTTACACTTTATAAAAATGGCGAGTACCGCCTCAGTAGTTTTGACCTCGCCACGCACTTCGACGAAGACATGATTCATATAGAAAAATGGATCCAAGACCGCCCCATATCTGCTGTTTATTACGATGCAGAGAAAGAATTACATTATGTCAAGCGCTTTACCTGTGAAGTCACCCAAGACAAACGCGTGAGTTATATTTCCGAAGCTCAAGGTTCTTATCTAGATGTGGTGTCCACCGCATTCAGACCCGAAGCGCGCATTGTGTTCAACAAGTTGCTCAAGGAAACCAAGAATTTGCCAGATCAGGTCCTGAATTTAGCCGATCTCATCGACGTTAAAGGCATGAAAGCACAGGGCAATCAAATGACCAAAATGAAGGTCAAAGAAATTGTACTTACGCATCCTATTGACGAAAGCCCAGAGCCTTGGCCGCAAGCAGAAGAAATTCTTGAAGAAACCGAATTACTCGAAGACGAAGCAGAAACGCCTTCTATGGAATGGGATTTATCGAAAAATGAAGACGACAACCCCGATCAAATTCCACTTTTCACCGAAGATCCAGAGGCCGACTAAACACCTAAGAAATAAATGAGCGAGATCATTTTTTTCACGATGGTCCTTTGCTTATTTTTGTATGTATCCTAAAAAGTTGCAAAAATGAATTTGCTCAAAGAAGACCGCATCAACTACCTCAATATCGGCCTGATGCTTATTACCGCCATTTTGGCCTACTACTTTCCTTTTGAAACCTTCCTTTTAGCCTATGCTTATTTAGGTCCTTTGCATTACCTCACCGAAATCAGTTGGCTCCACGACCGCCAATATTTTGCGAAAGGCAAATGGGATTATCTTGTATTGCTTATTGTAGGTGTGCTTTTATCTTACGCCGCCTTCGCCAAAGATTTCGGCTTTAGTCAGGACGTCTACGACTACTTCGTCGAGATGAATCTTTTTGACAAACTTTTGGTTTTTGCCCTCTTTGCGTCCATTCTTTTTGCCTTGGTCAAGAGTCTATGGATTAAGTTATTATCTATCTTCTTGCTCTTTATTTTTGTGGGTGGTTGGCTCAGTCCAGAGCGCGCCGCTGAAAACGCCGAAAGCACTACTATTTTTGCACTTACGGCACTCATTCCAACACTCATACACGTCTATCTTTTCACGGGGCTATTCATGCTTTATGGCGCGCTCAAAACACGCAGTAAGTCTGGTTTGTTGCAAATGCTAGGTTTTGTACTTATCCCGGTTTTACTCGTCTTCTCATTGCCGGTCGATACCAAAAACGCATTTCTCTCCAAATTTGGGAAAGGCGCTTATTACGCTAAAGGCGATGGCTTCTACAACACCAACTATCTTATTCTCGATCATTTTGACCTCATCGAGGAGCAAAAACTAACGAATAAAGAATACCTCGACATCATCACCAAAGAAGGTAACAAAAACTATTTCTTGCGTCAGGGCCTCATCGATACTGCTGCTTTTAATGCCCACACCGATTCTTTGACCAAAATTGCCGACCGACCATTTATCGTGAAACCAATGCCGATCAATAAGGCTAATTTAGCGCCGCAATTTCAGTTTGATCACTTGCTTTATTTCTTTGATACCTCGAGCCGCTACATCAATAGCATCAATGAATACCGCCTAGAGCCACTTCCGCGCAAAGTGATGAAATCGCGCACTAAAAAAGAAACCGATGCGCTCATATATTTTTCAGAGGTAGGCATCATGCTCATGCGCTTTATTGCCTTTGCTTATTTGTACCACTACCTCAATTGGTTCAGTAAAACAGAAATCATCCGTTGGCATAAGGTTCCTAAGGTGCGTTTCAT
>CANHSA010000182.1 GCA_947463345.1 Flavobacteriales bacterium | reverse complement strand
ACTTCATCTTCTTGCTCAGTGAACAGTCCCGCTAGGAAATACCGCCATGATGCACTGAAGTCTATGTTGGTAAGGAGGGTGTCACCACTAGGACTTACCATTTTTACTTTTGCACTTTTGGGTTTTTTAAAAGACATTGACAAAAGGTTGTATACAATCCCAATGTATTCGCAAGCAACTTCTTTCTTGGCTGAAGTTGAATTACCCTCCGTTAAACTTAAGTCAAGTGCATATTGATAGAGTTGCTCAATTTTAAATGTATCAATTTGCAGGAGCTCAGCACCCATAATAAATGCTGAATGATAGGCCGAACTGATGTAGAATTTATCGTCAATGTTTTCTACAAAAAAAGGCAGGACTTTTCTTTTGCCATTGACATTATATAGAAATTGTTTAGGGTTGATGCCTGTGTGGGAATCTTTGAGCGCGTAGAGGTATGTATTGACTACAATAATGAAGTCGAAAACTGTTAAGGGGTTTTGGATTTTCAATTGGGCAGCTTTATAGGCTACACTTAGGTCGTCTATATTGCCATAATAGGTGGGATTCGGGTGCGTTTCTAAGATATGCTTGTGCAATTGAGCTAAATCAGCTTGCATGGCATCGGGGCACAAAAATGTTTGTGCGGCGAGTTCTTTTTTGGGTTTGAATGTGCTTTGACAATGCTGAGACAGGCTAAATGTCCAAAGTGAAAAAATAAAAATAAAAGTTGTCAGGATGCGCATGCGCGTTTCTACGAGATTATTTTAAATTTGTTCTGTAATGAATACGATAAAATTAACTATTTCTTTTCTGATCATCCTTTTGTTGTTCGGGGCTTGCTCACAAGCAGATCAAGCACAATGTGGTTGTTTGCAACAAGCTCAAAAAGTGAATCGCCTCTCATCCAAGATTTGGTCTTCTGGTGCCACACATAACGATTCCCTTTTGCTCAAAACGGCCTTAGCAAAAAAAGATAAATTATGTAAATCGTTACAAGAAAGCACCCCAGAAGCCTTACAAAAATTAATAAGCGCATGTCCACAGTAAGAGACGATATGCCAACGGTGCTTATAGCAGGTGGCTCTGGGTTAATTGGTGGCCACCTAACGCGTCATTTCAAAGACCGCGGTTTTCGCGTTTATAAACTCACCAGAAATGCCCGCAAGCAAGGTCATATTTTTTGGGACCCGCAAGCTGAAAAAATGAATACAAGTAAACTCGCCAAAATCGATGTTTTGGTCAATCTGGTTGGCGAAAACATCGGCTCAAAGCGCTGGACATCCAAACGCAAGGCGCAAATTTTATCGTCTCGTGTGCAAAGCACACATTTTTTAGCCTCCATGATTCCACAAATGCCCAATCTCAAATACTATATTGGTGCGTCAGGGGTCAATTGCTACGAGAATTTGCCAGGAAAAGTTTTTACTGAAGATGATGTCTACGGCAGCGATTTTTTAGCAACAGTTGTCAAGGAGTGGGAAGCAGCGCATCAGCTCGTTCTCAAGCAAGTAACAGGGTCTGTGTTGCGTATTTCTATGGTGCTTTCTCGCCATGGCGGTTCCTTACAGTTAATGAAACTTCCCATATCGCTGGGCTTAGGGTCGCCAATTGGCACTGGCGAGCAAACCAATCCCTGGATACACATCGACGACCTCTGCAGACTCATGCTTTTTGCTTTAGACAACAAATTAGAAGGAACCTTCAATGCACTTGGCAACAACGACACCAACAACGAAATGACCAAGCGTCTTGCCAAATGGCTGAAGCGCCCTTTGCTTTTGCCGAATATTCCAGCGTTTGTGTTGCGTCTAATTTTGGGCGAACGCGCTGTTTTGGTCTTGTCAGACCTACGCGCTAGCAATCAAAAGATCAAGCAAGCAGGCTTTTCCTTCAAATATACTTCGCTGGATAGCGTCTTTAAGTCGTTCTTTAAGAAGCGCTAACATTCATTTCACATTAGGTACTTATTTTCACTGCAACTTGTTTTTCAAAATGAAAAATAAGTAAATTCAAAAAAAACTCGCAGATGAGAAAAAAGGAAAAAATCTTCGTGCTAGACACCTCTGTACTACTGCACGACTTCGATGCAATTGTCAATTTCAAAGAACATTTTGTAGCCATTCCAATTACGGTTCTAGAAGAGCTCGATAAGTTTAAAATTGGAAACGACACCAAGAATTTTTCTGCGAGAGAAGTCATTCGTTTTATTGATAAATTATCCGGAAGTGGCTCGCTTCAGGAGTGGATATCCTTGGGTAAAGGCCTTGGTAAGTTCAAAGTAGCCATGGACGAGCAGCCTTCGGGCCTAAATGCTGAAAAGGTTTACGCCATTGGTAAGAATGACCACAAAATCATCAATGCAGCGCTCAGCCTAATGGAACTCGAGCATAAACGAACCGTTATTTTGGTCACCAAGGATATCAACCTACGTATCAAAGCCAAAGCATTAGGTGTTGTTGCAGAAGACTACCAAACCGGTAAAGTAGATGCAACAGAAATCCAAACTGCAGGCAAATACGGCGTAGAAGGCATTGATTCAGAAGTGATTCGCGAAATTTTTACGCGGGGCTCTATCGAAGAAAATGGACTACTAGGTGACAGAAAAGAAACCAATGGTTATTATATTTTAAAAAATGGCAAAACGTCATCTTTGGCATTTTACAACCATCATTTAGACCAAATTGAGCGCATCGAAAAGGAATTTGTCTATGGTATCAAACCTAAAAACGCTGAGCAAGCCTTTGCTTTTCACGCACTTTTGAATCCGGATGTGAAATTAGTGGCAATGCAAGGGGTAGCAGGGACAGGTAAAACTTTATTGGCCCTAGCGTCAGCTTTAGAACAAAACAAGAAATTCAATCAGGTTATTTTAGCGCGCCCGTTGGTACCGCTTTCTAACAAAGAAATAGGTTTTTTACCGGGCGATGCCGACGACAAAATTGGCCCTTACATGGAGCCGCTTTGGGATAACCTGAAGTTCATTAAGTCACAATTTGGCGAGAATGAAAAGAAATACAAGGCCATTCTCGAAATGGAACAAACCAAACGGATTGTCATTACACCCTTGGCTTTTATACGCGGACGCAGCTTGAGCAATATTATGTTTATCATTGATGAAGCGCAAAACCTTACACCACATGAGGTCAAAACCATCATTACGCGTGCAGGAGAAAACACAAAGATTGTATTTACAGGCGATGTACATCAGATAGACACCCCATATCTGGATGAAAACAGTAATGGCTTGGCTTATTTGATTGACCGCTTGAAAGGACAGCCGCTCTTTGCGCATGTTCGATTGGAGAAAGGCGAGCGCTCAGAATTGGCTAACTTGGCCAATGATTTACTCTAAACGGAGTAATTCACCGCAATACAAGGTCTTTTCGGTCGTAGACTCTAGGTAGAGCTCTTCGTGTGTAGCTTTGCGTGTTGGGAAGTACATCTCGGCTAACTCCGTCAGGAGGCTTGTTTCAATGGACGGCGAGTAGGTATTGAGGGTCAGGCGGCCATTTGGACTAAGAATTTGTGCACAGGCTGCAAAAAGCTGGTCAATTTTGTCTTCGAGTTTCCACTTTTCACCTTTGACGCCATTACCCCAGGCTGGCGGATCCATTAAAATATAGTTATACTGATTGCCCCGGCGCGCTTCTCTTTCCGCAAATTTGAGCGCGTCTTCTAGTACCCAGTGAATATTGAGTAGGCGGCTGGCATCCATGTTTTGGCGCGCCCAGTTCAGAATTGATTTTGAGGAGTCGACATGAAAGGTGTCAGCTCCTTT
>CANHSA010000181.1 GCA_947463345.1 Flavobacteriales bacterium | reverse complement strand
CCAATTATTGCAGCTTTACAACGATCCTAAATTGAACGAAATAATTAAAAAATATGAAAAGTAGTTTTATTCTTTTAGTAGTATTGATCCTTTCTTTTGGTCAGGGTTTTGTAGCCCAAACCTACACCACCGGCGTGGTTAATTTGAGCTCAACGGCAGGCCTAGCCATGACTGCCAAAATTGATGTCACTACTCAGGTAACGCTGACACTAACGGGCCCTGCTGGGCGTTGGTTTGCACTTGGCTTCAATGCCAGTTCCATGACCAACGGTACTGACGTCGTTGGGGTTCATAGCGCTGGTACACTGAGTGCTTTTGATTGCAAACTCATCGGTTTTGCTGCACCGGTTACCGATGCACAACAAAACTGGACCATTACATCAGATGTCGTCTCTGCGGGGACGCGCACCATTATTGCAACGCGCGCACTCAATACCGGCGATGCCAATGACTATATTTTCCCCTCTACGCCAACCTTCATAAGTCTCATTTGGGCGCGTTCGGGCTCTGCTTCATTCAGCTATAGTAACCATGGCGGCAGCAATCGCGGCATTGCCTCGGCAACATTTACATTTGTAGCGCCTCCAACGCCACCCCCAGCTCCAACCGGAGCCGCCAGTCAAACCTTTTGTGCAGGTGTAACATTGGCACAATTGAGTGCAACAGGAACAGCCCTTCAATGGTACGCCACTCCTACCGGCGGTACTGCCTTGCCAAGTACTACTGTTTTAGTGAGCGGAACAACCTACTATGCCAGCCAAACTGTCAATGGTCTAGAGTCTACCAATCGTTTGGCCGTAACCGTAACACTCAATACAGCTCCTGCTGCGCCAAGTGCCATCAATGGTGCGGTACATTTTTGCTACAGTGGCGGCGTGCAACAATTCAGCACTGCTAATGTGCCAGGGGCAAGTTCTTATGTCTGGACAACACCACAAGGTGCAACAGGTTCAAGTACCGGAACCAACCTAAGCTTGATCTTTTCACCAAGTTTTCAGTCAGGAACACTTTCTGTTTTGGCGCAAAATACCTGCGGACAAAGTGCTCCGATTAGTGTAGTTATCAATCAACACTTGCAATCAAGTACAACACTCAATATCACAACTTGTGATCCTTACGCTTTTAACGGGCAAACTTACGCCCAAAGTGGTTCCTACGTTTATCAAGGAACAACTGTTTGGGGTTGTGATTCATCAGTTACCTTGAACCTCACCATTACGCCGGCCATTACCACTTCTGTCAATGCCGATGCTTGTGGTTCCTATCCATGGAACGGTCAAACCTACTGGGCGAGCGGCGTGTATACTGATTCTTTACAAACCATCGCGGGTTGCGATTCAATAGTTACGCTCAACCTCAATGTATATCCAATATCTGCAATCGTCATAGATAGCACCGTATTAGATGCCTTCACTTGGAATGGCGTCGATTACGCAACATCTGGTAGTTACACCCAATTCTTCACGTCTATTCACGGTTGCGATAGCAGTGTTACGATCAATTTAACAATCGAAGACAGCGGACTCGACAACTTACAGATCAACAGTCTTAAAGTGGGGCCCAATCCGATAATCAGCGGTCAGACCCTTCACATCATTGGCATCCAAACCAAGTTGCCTTTTGAGATTTTCAATCAAGAAGGAAAACTCGTGCAAAGCGGCCACACCAATGGGCAACTATTTTTAAGTAAGGAATTGATTTCAGGGACATACTATATAAAAATCAACAAGCAGTCCATACCGCTGATCATTAGCAAATAGCCTTAATGTGGTTTCTGATAACTCTTGTGCATGTAATAGACATGCGGGAAACTCAGTGCAGATAAAAAGATAAAAACCTGCCCCCAATTGGGTTCTTGTATCAAATACAAATAGGCCCCAAACAACCCCAATGCTCCTAAAGTAAATGGCAAGGCTTGTAACCACATTTTTTGGTGGTTCAACTTGAGTTTCTCGCGCAAATGTAGCCAACCATGTAAACTGTGCTGGAACACAAAATAACAGACAAAAGCAGGAAGCAATGGCAGCCACAGACCTAAAATAAGGACAACAATAGTTTCAATTATTCTTGAAAAAAAAGATCTGGTGAATAGCAATAACAAGCCTAAAATAGCTAGCAACCCAGTAATAGTTTGACTGAAGTCAAAAGAAAAATCAATATACTTTGGGATTTCAATACCCATTTGATTGAGAATTTGATTTGTTTCAAGCCAATGACTCCCTAAAATAAGTGCGAGAACGAAGCTCCCCCAAAAGAAGCTTTTGAAACCGCTTCTCCACTTCCAAATTTCAAAATCAGCTTGCCCGAAATGCCAAGCGGTATAAGCTAAAAATATCAAAAGTGCGATAACAGGTAAAAGGTACCAAAGAAGCAGGACCGACAAACCCAGACCGAGGTAAACACCAATAAAACGCCACGGAATACGAAGTTTGTTTGATACCGAATAGAGGTGATCAAGCGCACCATGAGGTAAACCAATAGATAGTAAACCAACGATCAAAATGAGGTTACTGAGCATCCCAAGTTGAAATTGTTGAATTACTAAAAGTGTAATGGTCATGTAAAACGCTACACTGCGCGTTGCTAAAAAACTGCGACACTTACCTATCGCATCGAAAAGTGCTGCATTCAAAAACAAAAGAATAGGCAACGTAGACATTAGCTTCAGTTCCTGAAATGGCGTGGATTTTTCATCCAAGAAATTCAGGACCTTAGCAGCAGTATTATTTTGAAAGAGTTTGGTAAAAATCTCCTTTCCCTTTTCTGGCTTTTTTGCAATTATATGTAAAAGCAAGCGATCGTAATACGAAAATCGCTGTGGGCTTTTGCGCCGATTCAATTTGGCGGCGTTCAAGCCTAAGGACTTCACGATGCGTTGTGCATCCGTCAAACTTCTCACAAACGAATAGCCCGTACTCGGCTTCAGTTGCCCGCTGCCCGCTCCTGTTCTGAACCAATTTTTAGGTAACGCTTCATTTTGCAGCGCCGCACTACACATCGGAATACAGCCCTGCTCTTTTTCTAAAATCTGAAATGGCGTGTTCCGGTCTTCTAAAAACTTTTCTATGATGTAGGTCGCCTCCTGTTCTGAAATAAGCACCTCCCCAAATCGGGTGGGTTCTATCAACGCTTGCCGGGTATCAAAAGGCAAGACATATAAAAATTGGGTATGTCCATTTTGAGGAATGGAAAAATCCATCATCGTAAAGACTTCAGGGTCAAAAATTGGCGCTTCGGTCTCGACCAACCAGCCATAAAAACTTTGGCTGATCTGAACATCGATTTGATGATTTAAATCAAAATGAGGCGGCCTGGAATCAAAAACAAAATGGGCTAATGCTTCGGGATAGTCTTGAAGTAACTCTCGACGCAAGGTGACGTCGTATTGCGAAAGTAATTGTGAGGTATGGGCATAAAGAGCATCGGCCCTCAAGTAGAAGTATTTTTTACCTGCCAAAGATTGGGCGCTGAGCTCATTGACCTTCACAGCAGACCAACTATGGCTCACGATTTTGTCTAATCCTGCATCTTGCAAAACTTTTGGTTCTAACCAAAAACAAAAAGTACGGTCATTGGCTTTTTTTTGCTCAGGCTCATACACCAAGATGCGCTTCCCTGCCAGAAGTCCAGCGCGATCGAGCTCCAACAAAATTAAGGAGTTGGCACAGCCCATGCCAATGAAGGCATAATCGTATGGCAGTTCTTGAAGGGGCAATTAGTAGGTTTAGGTTATAAATATAACCCATTGTGCGTCAAAATGTTTAAT
>CANHSA010000180.1 GCA_947463345.1 Flavobacteriales bacterium | reverse complement strand
TTTTGCAGTATTGACGGCATCTTGCCCGGTCATGGAATCGACCACAAAAAGGGTTTCAGCAGGTTGCAAGGCTTGCTTGAGCGCTGCAATTTCGTCCATCATTTGGGTATCGACTGCCAAACGACCGGCGGTATCGACCAAAACGACATTGAAGGCATTGCTTTTAGCGTGCGCGATGGCTGCTTGTGCAATGGCAATTGGATTCTTTTCTTCTTTGTTGGAATAAACGTCAATAGAAAGTTGCTCTCCGAGTACATGGAGTTGGTCAATGGCAGCTGGGCGATAGACATCGCAGGCCACCAAAAGCACTTTTTTGCCTTTTTTGTTTTTGAGATAAACACCTAGTTTACCTGTAAAAGTGGTTTTACCAGACCCTTGCAAACCGGACATTAAAATAATTGCCGGAGCGCCTTTGAGGTTGATATCCACCTCGTTGCCACCCATGAGCTCAATGAGTTCTTCATGGCAAATTTTGATCATGAGCTGCCCAGGAGAGACGGCGTTCAAAACGTCTTTACCTAGCGCCTTTTCTTTGACCGTATTGGTAAATTGTTTGGCTGTATTGAAACTGACGTCGGCATCTAGTAGCGCACGACGCACTTCTTTGAGCGTTTCAGCTACATTAATTTCGGTGATTTGGCCTTGCCCTTTGAGGACTTTAAAGGCTCTTTCAAACTTATCGGTAAGATTCTCAAACATAATTCAAACGTGTATGGCAAAGATACACAGCAAATTTGAATTGGACTAAGAAAGCTCCATGGTAAGCGCATGATCGTCGATCATTTTACGCAAATTGAGCAGTGCATAACGCATTCTTCCGAGTGCGGTGTTGATACTCACCCCTTCAGACTCTGAAATTTCTTTAAATGAACGCTCTTCAAACAAGCGCATGTAGATCATTTCGCGTTGGCTTTCTGGCAAATGCGCCATTAACTGATGGAGTTGTTCTGCAATTTCTTCAGCGGTAGTGGCTTGCACGAAATTAGGGTCATCGCTGGAAATCTTGTGAAAGATGTTGTAGTCTTCGGACCAAGAATGGCGTTCGGAGATCATGCGGTGCTTGGTTTGCTTTCTGAAATGGTCGATGACCAAATTGTGGGCAATGCGCAAAACCCAGGGCAAAAACTTCCCCTCTTCATTATAAGCGCCTAGTTTGAGCTTTTGAATCACTTTAACGAAGGTCTCTTGAAAGAGGTCGTTGGTCAGTTCGGATTCTTTGACCTTGTTGTAGATAAACTTAAAAATGGCTTCTTGATGGCGATGTAAGAGATGGCCAAAGGCGTCTTCGTTACCGGCAACATAAGATTTGATGAGCTGGGAATCGCTTAATTGAGCTAAGATCATAGTTTACACTTTTGTGCTGAAATTGGTTTCGGCGGTTAAAGGTAAAATTGATCTATAGGCGATTTTTTGGATTAGTTCAGCGAATATAAATATTATTTGTCACCAAATAAAAAAAATCTGCAAAAAAAGATTGATTAATTTTGAGGACTAAAATTGAACACATGCCTTCATTAGCTTTAAAAGCCATCGAAATGCCCGCTTCGCCAATTCGCAAATTGGTTCCTTACGCGGAAGCCGCTAAAAAAGCGGGTAAAACAGTATACCATTTAAATATCGGGCAACCAGACATCGAAACACCAGCTGCTGCACTCAACGCTATTCACAACTTAGATCATAAAGTTTTGGAATACAGCCATTCTGCAGGTTTTGAATCGTATCGTCAGAAATTGGCAGTGAGCTACCAAAAACAAGGCATTCCGGTGCAAACCGAAGACATCATTATTACAACAGGTGGTTCAGAAGCGCTTATTTTCGGTCTCATGACCGCTTGTAATCCAGGCGATGAAATCATCATTCCAGAGCCATTCTACGCCAATTACAACGGTTTTGCGGTCATGGCTGGGCTAAAAGTTGTTCCTGTAACTTCGCATATCGAAAACGGTTTTGCATTGCCACCTGTGGCGCAAATTGAAGCAAAAATCACGGCTAAAACCAAAGCAATCATCATTTGCAACCCGGGCAACCCAACTGGCTATCTTTATGCTAAAGAAGAACTCGAACAACTCCGCGATATTGTTCAAAAACACGACCTCTTCTTATTTGCAGACGAAGTTTACCGCGAATTTTGTTACGACGGCGCCAAACCATTTTCTACCATGAATTTGGAAGGCATCGAACAAAATGTGGTTATGATCGACTCTGTTTCAAAAAGGTATTCTATGTGCGGTGCCCGAATTGGTGCCCTCATTTCTAAAAACAAAGAATTCATGCAGGCAGCGCTTAAATTTGGACAAGCACGCCTATCTCCTCCAACAGTAGATCAAATTGCAGCAGAAGCCGCCTTAGACACGCCACAAAGCTATTTTGACGAAGTCGTGGCCGAATACGTAGCCCGTCGCAATATTATGGTAGACGGCCTCAACAGTATTCCTGGTGTATTCTGCCCGAAGCCAAGTGGTGCTTTTTATTGTGTGGCAAAATTCCCCGTAGCAAACGCCGAACATTTTTGCCAATGGTTGCTCGAAGAATTTGACTTTGAAGGGCAAACCGTCATGATGGCGCCAGCCAACGGTTTTTACGCAACGCCGGGCGCCGGCATGCAAGAAGCGCGCATTGCATATGTTCTTGATCAAGCGCACCTAAAAGCTGCGGTAGAATGTTTGCGCGTGGCACTCGAGCAATATCCTGGAAAGCTACACAGCTAAACTACCGAACCAAAGGCTAATATTAAGTGTTAAAGCTGTATGAAACAATTTGAAGTACCTACATTCTACCGCTCGCCTTTGCTCAGCAAAATCAAAGCGCAGCGCAAAGTAGCAGACCCGCGCAAAAAAGATTTTACGCCGTCTGAACTTCAAATTGGAGACTTCACCTTCCTCATTGCACGCCACTTTGGCTTTTGTTATGGCGTAGAAAACGCCATTGAACGCAGCTACAAAGCGCTTGCAGAAAACGCAGGTAAGCGCATCTTTTTACTGAGCCAAATGATCCACAACCCGGCGGTCAATGAAGACCTCACGAGCAATGGCATACAGTTTTTACAAGACACCAACGGTGCGCAACTGATTGCTTTTTCTGAACTCACTCCAGCCGATGTCGTACTGATCCCCGCTTTTGGCACCACTTTAGAAATTGAGCAGCAACTAAAGGATCTAGGATTGGATATCCAAACCTACAACACCACCTGCCCTTTTGTAGAAAAGGTCTGGAACCGCTCCGAAAAACTCGGTGAAACTGCCCATACCATTGTCATTCATGGCAAACACGACCACGAAGAAACACGGGCTACCTTTTCACATGCCGTTGCCAACGGACCTGCTTTGATTGTCAAAGACCTCAAAGAAGCCCATTTTTTAGCGGAAGTCATTAGAGGTTTGCATACTGACACAGCTTTTTTTGACTATTTCAAAGGTAAAATGAGCGCGGGTTTTGACCCCAAACAACACCTGAACAAAATTGGCGTCGTGAACCAAACCACCATGCTCGCTTCCGAAACACAAGAAATCACAGATTACCTCAGATCTTGTTACATGGATTTATATGGTGAAGACAATATCAAAAACTACATGGCCGACACCCGCGACACCCTTTGTTACGCCACCAACGATAACCAATCAGCCACTTTAGGTTTACTCGAGCAAGAAGCCGACTTTGCAGTTGTGGTGGGCGGCTACAATAGCTCCAATACAAGTCATTTAGTGGAGTTGCTCGAACGCAAATTCCCTACCTACTATATCAAAGATGCTACGGAAATCAATGGGGCTTCCGTTCAACATTTCGATTACCACCGTAAAGAAATGCAGCACACCACAGACTTTAT
>CANHSA010000179.1 GCA_947463345.1 Flavobacteriales bacterium | reverse complement strand
CGATATTTCCAAGAGTGCTGAGGGTTTTGTTGCCGAAGACAGCGCTGGTTATTATATTTTCAATAATCAAGGTCAGTTGTTGCAAAAAGAAGCACTGCAATGGGAAGAACTCCAACAAACGTTAAGTGCGCTTTCCGCCCAGGTTGAAACAGTGGAGCCCAAAGTAGTTTCAAGATACGAGCGCATTGATAAAAACGGTAAAGTTGGGCTTAGTAAACAGGGTAAAAGTGTGCTTCCTATCAAATACGACGATATTATTTTTTCAAATGATTCCGGATTCATTTTTGCCAAACTTGGCAAGGCCTTGCAATATTTTGATACAACGGGTAAGCGTTTAGAAATTAACAGTTTGGACTGGTTTTTGAATGCAGCGGAACTGGCTTCTTTTTCAAAAGACGGTATAGCCGTCTTTTCTAAAGCAGCAAAACTCGGCTTAATGGATACGAAAGGTAAAGTTTTGGTTAAAAACACCTATGACGCAGCGCAAGCTGTATACAATGGTTTGTGGCCAGTACAGCAAAATGGCAAATGGGGTTTGGTTGCACTCGATTCCAAAATTGCATTGCCACTCAATTACGAGCAAATTGTCGCGTTTCCGCCATTTGGATTCCTAGTAGAATCGAATGAGGGCGTAGGTTTGTTGGTTAGCGCAAACAAGTGGTTGTTGAGTCCTACTTTTAAAACCATTAAGCGTTTCGAAACAAGTTATTTTTTGGTGGAAAATCAAGAGGGTTTAGGAGTGTATAATACCGATGGTAGCCCACTCATTCCTTGCGCATATCAACGCATTGTAAGGTTAGACGACGGCACTTTTCAACTGACCAACGCATCCGGACTTTCTTATTATTTGCCAATTGAAAACAAAATAGTTCAGCTCCAACCATGAATCCAAGGCAAATTCAGTCTGAACACTACCTCAAAGCACTAATTGTAGTGCTCAGCTTGTATGTGTGCTCATTTGTCTATCTAGAACTCACCACTGTTAAAAAAGAAGAATTGCTCTCCAATGAGGGCTTGTACGAAGTGGCTTTAGAAGAGGTCACCGAAGAAGAAAAAGAACAAATTCGTCAAGAAATACAAGTGCAGCAACAAGGCGCTGAATTGCGCAGTGTAGCCCGAGACGCCAACGATTCGCGGCCTGCGTCCTATGAAAATTGGTCTGCGCAAACAGGCGGTTCTACCCAAGGCAACCCCGAACAAACTGCCCGCGACTTCGAAGCTGAGGTTTTTGCCCAAACGGGCGGTGCTGCAGCACGCGAGCGCATTGTGCAAGAGAGCAACAAACGCATACAGCAGCTCAAACAACAAGGGCAAACACCACAAGCATCCTCCTCCACTGGCGCGGCGCAACCCAATCAATATGCGGGAGCCGTTATGGTCGATTTCAGCGTCAACAAACGCAGTGCATTTGAGAACAACACTTGGTATGTCAGAAACCCTGGTTACACCTGTGGTTTCAATGCCAGTGGTTTGGTTTATCTGCAAATTGAAGTCAATGCTGCCGGAAGAGTGAGCGAGGTCAATTATGTGGCCTCCAAGAGCAAGAACGCAAGTCCTTGCATGATTGAACAAGCGCTCAAATACGCCAAGCTTTCTAGATTTAGTGCGGGCGACGGCACGGCCACAGGCTGGATATCCTACAGATTTGAAGCTCAATAATTTGCAATAAAATAATTGATTAAAAAATAACCATCATTTTGATGAGATATTGATTATTTTGTTTACTTTTGAGCAAACAACACGCGCTATGCATATTGCTCAAAATCTCAAGTTCTTACGCAAAAGAAAAGGCAAATCTCAAGAAGAAATGGCCCAAGACCTCGGCCTCAATCGCTCTACCTATAGCGGCTACGAAAACGAAGTAGCACAGCCAAGTTTAGAGCTCTTGCTTCAATTGGCCCAAGCTGAAAAACTACCTCTAGAGGTTCTTTTATCCAAGCAGCTTGACCAACTTTCTGTTGCCGAGCTAGACGCGCACCAAGGTGCTTGGAAAGGCGAGGCGAGTGGGCAGCACCTGCGCGTCCTCACCACGGTGGTCAATACCCAAAACGAAGAAGAAATCGAACTCATCTCCGAAAAGGTCAGTGCGGGCTACACCAGCGGCTACGCCGATCCAAGCTACCTCCAAGAATTACCAACCCTGCGTTTGCCTTTTCTCTCCAAAGACCGCAAATACCGCGCATTTCCCATCATCGGAGACTCCATGCCGCCAGTTGTTCATGGCTCCTACGTCGTGGGCGAGTTCGTCCAAGATTGGCTGCGTTTGCCTTCTAATACAGCCTGCGTGGTGGTCACCAAAGAAGACGGTATCGTCTTTAAATATGTACAAAACCTACTCCAAGAGCAGCAAATCTTTCGCCTTAGTTCTACCAATCCACTCTATGCGCCCTTTGAGGTTCCCGTCCATGAAGTCTTAGAGGTTTGGCGTTTTGTCTCTTATATTTCCAAAGAATTACCAGACATCCAACTCGATCACGCAGCGCTCGGAAGCCAAATTCGCGCCATGCAAGCCGATCTCCAAGCTGCCTTGCACAAGCACAACAAATAGCTGTCATCTGCAGCATTTTTTGTAATTTTGTACCTCATTTATCAAGTTATGTCTATTCAAGTTACTTTTCCGGATGGCAACATTCGTACGTATGACGCCGGAACAACCGCCATGCAAGTGGCCCAATCTATTTCAGAAGGCTTGGCTCGCAATGTGTTAGCCGCCCGTATCGACGACCAAGTCCAAGATGCCAGCACGCCTTTAACCCAAGACTGCACGTTACAACTCCTCACTTGGTCCGATGCCGAAGGCAAATCCACCATGTGGCACTCCTCGGCCCACTTAATGGCCGAAGCACTCGAGTTTTTCTATCCGGGTATCAAATTAGCAATTGGTCCGCCAGTTGCCAACGGTTTCTATTACGACGTCGACCTCATGGAGCACAGCATCTCCGAGAAAGACCTCGAAAAAATCGAGCAAAAAATGAAGGAGCTCGCGAAGCTCAAAAATCCTTTTGTTCGCCAAGAAATCAGCAAAGCCGCTGCCATCGCATACTTCGAAGAAAAACAAGATCCCTACAAACTAGAACTCCTTGCCGACCTACCAGACGGCAGCATTACCTTCTATACACAAGGAAACTTCACCGACCTCTGTCGTGGCCCTCACATTCCAGACACCGGCTCCATCAAAGCAGTTAAATTAACAGCTATCGCAGGTGCTTACTGGCGCGGCGACGAAAAAAACAAACAACTTACCCGCATCTACGGCATTACTTTCCCGAAACAAGCTGAGCTCACCGAGCACCTCGAAAGACTAGAAGAGGCCAAGCGTCGCGACCACCGCAAACTGGGTAAAGAACTCGAATTATTTACATTTAGCCAGAAAGTAGGGCAGGGCTTACCCCTTTGGCTGCCTAAAGGAGCTGCATTGCGCGAACGCCTAGAGAACTTCCTTAAAAAAGCACAGCGCAAGGCGGGCTACCAACAAGTCATTACCCCGCACATCGGCAACAAAGAACTCTACGTCACCTCTGGTCACTACGAAAAATACGGCGCCGATTCCTTTCAGCCAATCCGCACCCCAGATCCTAACGAAGAGTTCTATTTAAAGCCAATGAACTGCCCGCATCACTGCGAAATCTTCAAAAGCAAACCCCGCTCTTACAAAGACTTGCCTGCGCGTTTTGCCGAGTTCGGAACCGTATACCGCTACGAACAATCCGGCGAGCTCCACGGCCTCACCCGCGTGCGCGGCTTTACCCAAGACGACGCCCATATCTTCTGTACCCAAGAACAAGTCAAAGAAGAATTCAAGAACGTCATCGACATCGTTTTGTATGTACTCAAGACGCT
>CANHSA010000178.1 GCA_947463345.1 Flavobacteriales bacterium | reverse complement strand
ATTTTACTCGTTTTTGTTTTAAGTCTGATCAGCATCAACGCCATGGGCCAAGATGCTAAAGCTCAGGGAATTCTCGATAAATTATCGACCAAAATGAAGGGCATGAAATCCTTCTACATCGAATTCAATGCGAGTGTAAAAAACAGCACGACCGGCACCAATGAAAACGAAATTGGAAAAGGTTGGGTCAAAGGCAACAAATTTTATGCTTCTTATGGTGAAAACACCATGATTTGTAATGGCGTTAAAACCTGGACCATCGTCAAAGACGAACGCTCTGTTTACGAATCAGACGCAAGCGCCGACGACGAAGAATCGATCAACCCTAAACGCCTCATGACCATCTGGGAAACCGGTTTCAAAAACAAATACGATCACGAAGACAAACTCAACGGCGAGGCCGTACACGTCATTAACTTGTATCCAAAAGTTCCTTCCAAAGCAGAATACCACACCATCATTTTATACATCTCCAAAGCGGGTAACGAACTCGTGAAAGCGAGCATGAAAGCCAAAGACGGAACAGTCATGACCTACGTAGTGACTAAGTTTACGGCCAATCCGGAAATCGACGACACTAAGTTTGTCTTTGACAAAAAGAAATTCCCGGGTTATCCGGTTATTAAGGATTAACGCTTCAGCAAGCGGTCCATTTCGCGCTTGTCGTCTTTTTCTTTGAGGTCTTGGCGTTTGTCGTGGAGTTTCTTGCCTGTAGCACACGCAATTTGAAGCTTTACCCAACCTTTATCAGATAAAAAGAGCTTGAGCGGTACAAGGGTGTGACCTTTGATTTTCAAAAACTTCTCGATGCGCACAATTTCTTTGCGCTGCAATAATAGTTTGCGATCGGCTCTGGGCTTGTGGTTATAGAAGGATCCGTTTTCGTATTCGGTAATGTGCATGTTGCGCAACCACACCTCTCCTTTATCAAATAAGCCGTAGGCTTCGAGGATACTCGCTTTACCGTTGCGGATACTCTTGATTTCGGTGCCGGTTAAAACCACACCAGCCTCGAAAACTTCGTCGAGGTGAAATTCAAAGCGTGCACGTTTGTTGCGGATATTGAGCTCCTTGATAGCCATGTTGCAAAGTTAGTGTTTTGCGCAGCTGCTCGCGTCAAAAGTTTCGTTAATTTTAGCCCATGCAAATTCCGTCGGTTTATCTAGAGCAGGCCGTAGACCAACTAGCGAGTTTACCTGGTGTTGGGCGGCGCACCGCGCTTCGTTTGGCACTAGACTTACTCAAGCGCAACGATGTCGAAATCGACGACTTCGTCTCTGCTTTAAGCGCCTTAAAAGACAAAGTACTGCGCTGCCAAAACTGCGGAAACATCACCGATACCCCTATTTGCGGCATTTGCAGCAATCCCAAACGAGACCCCTCCATTATTTGTGTAGTAGAAGACATCCGAGATGTCATGGCTATCGAATCGACGAGCACCTACAATGGCATGTATCACGTGTTGGGCGGGCTCATTTCGCCAATGGACGGCATTGGCCCACAAGCATTAAATATTGCGAGCCTACCTGTTCGCATCGAAAAAGACCAACCTAAAGAAATTATTTTGGCGCTCAGCCCCACCATGGAAGGCGATACCACCAATTTTTATATTTTCAAGAAAATCAAGGCTTACGAATTACTCGTTACGCGCATTTCTAGAGGAATCGCTGTAGGTTCGGAACTACAATATGCCGATGAGCTCACGCTTGGGCGCAGTTTGCAACAGCGCCAGATTTTTGACCTTCAGCAGTAGTGCTGATGCAGTATTAATCTACCTTGAAAACGCGGGTTTTCTTTTTGAGGTAGCGCATGCCAAAACCAAAGACCACAATAAACAAGGCCATTGCCATGAGGTTGTTTTGGTTGGTTTGAAGCGTACCCATCACATAATTTTGAAACAAAACCAATACAAAAGCAGTGGTCATGGAAGCTGCCCAACCAGAATACTCGTTTTCCAAAACAACTTTTATTGAAAACGGTTGGTTGTTGGATTTGTATTTCCAGAAGGCTGGCAATAAAAGCGGTGTTTGCTTTCTCCAGTCGAGGTATTCTTGGCCAAATTTTCGGGTCAAGAATTGTTCTTCAGCAAAGATAATTAGGCGGTAATAAGCTACAAACAAGACGAGGAATACCGGAACCAGCCAGTCAATACCCGTAAATACAGCCCAACCGATGTAGGTGGTAATATTCCCGAGGTATAAAGGGTGGCGTACCATCGAATAAATACCAGTAGAATTCAATGCTTCAGCTACTTGTTCGTCGCGGTTGCGCCCTGAGGTATGTGCTGCGCGTTTACCTACAGCAAGTGCACGAATGAGGTGCCCTAAAACGACCAAGCCAATTGCCACTAAAGTATAACACGAATTGAGCCAGTTTTCTCGCATGGGGAAATAATGCATCAGGCCAAAAGCAACTAAAAAAAAGAGTACAGGGATTTGTCCGCGGTATTTAAAAAACTGATTTCCTAGCTTTTCCAACTGATTTTGTTCAGACATTGGCGAAAATTTTGTAGATTTAAAGAATGGCAAATGTAACAATAAATACTGGGGTCAATGAAAGAAAAATACAAGCTTGAGTTTCTCCTCAAAACGAATCCGCGCGTCCTTGATAAACTCATCAGCACGCCCGATGGCTTAGCCGATTGGTTTGCCGACGACGTTAGGGTCTCTGACGACATCTACACCTTTGAATGGGATGGAAACGCCGAGCCTGCGCGCCTGCTGCAACTCAAAATGAACGCCAAAATCCGTTTTCAGTGGCTAGAAGACGAAGAAGAAGGCCTCGATACCTATTTCGAGTTGGCCTACATCGTTGACCCCATGACCAACTCCGTTATTTTACACATTACCGATTTTGCCACACCTTCAGATCAAGAAAGCAGCGCAGCCCTTTGGAACCAAGCCATCTCTGATCTCAAACGCATCATCGGCGCCTAAATTACACCAACATTTCTACGGCCAAGGTTCGGCTTTATTGCTTAAATTTGCCCTAAACTACGCGCTTGAAACGACTCGTTCTGTTTAGCCTTAAGTCTTTTACCGGACCATTTATCGTGACGCTCCTGATCTCGATGTTCATGCTCATATTGCAGTTTTTTTGGGTCTACATCGACGACCTCATGGGCAAAGGATTGAGTGTTTGGGTCATCTTGGAGCTTTTAATGTACGTTTCTGCCGGAATCATCCCGATGGCGCTTCCTTTGGCTATCTTGCTTTCCTCGCTCATGACCTTCGGTAATTTGGCCGAACACAACGAGCTCACTGCCTTAAAGGCCAGTGGTTTTTCTTTGTTGCGCATCATGCGGCCACTCATTATTATTGTTTTGCTCATTGCCGCTGCTACCTTCTTTTTTGCCAACTACGTCATTCCGGCGGCCAATTTAAAATGGCACACGCTCATCTACGACATTCAAAACAAGAAAATCGCCACTATCCTCACACCTGGCGTCTACTCCAAGCATTTTGAAGGATATGCCATTAAAATTGATTCACTCAACGGTAATCAATGCTTGGGTGTCACGATCCACGACTACACCCAACCTACCCAATTGCGCACCGTACGCGCCAAAGAAGCAAATGTTTACAAGTCGGTAAACGGCAGGTTTGTGTTTTTGAATTTAAAGAATGGCCATATTTTAGAAGAGCTCGACCTCCAAAACCCGATGTATTTGCCCAACAACAGCATTAGCAACCCGTCGGACCGACCATCCAGAGTTTCTAAATTTGAGCAAGGCGTCTACAAACTAGACCTCGAAGGGCTCGACCTCAACCGCTCTAAAGAAGACTTATTTACCGACAAATACGAAATGCTCAATGTGTTTCAGATAGACGCTGCCATTGACTCCAT
>CANHSA010000177.1 GCA_947463345.1 Flavobacteriales bacterium | reverse complement strand
TCGGAACGGCTCAGGCTTATGCCAGTTGAACTAGTGCTTTCACCGAAGTCGCAATTAAAATTGCTATTGGCAAAGTAACAGTGTCCACCCCCGATGAGGTTGGCAAAACTCTTGCACTCGTGCGGAATGGCATTGAAAATGGGTAAATGGTGCTGACTTGGAGGGGTGACGCCGTCGTTGCTACCCGATAATACAAGCGAAGGAATTTGTAGGTTGGCTGCCGCCGCTATGGCGCTGGGGTTGGTTTCTGCAGGCGCCAAGCCAAGGTAGCAATCAAATTGATTGCTCTGACTTGCTGCTAAAACCGCTGCACCACCACCCATAGAATGGCCCATTGCACAGGCATAGGCGGAAATCTTGGAATAGAAAATACTCGTGCTATTTTGCCCTGCATCGGTCATTTTTTGAGCAATAAGCGCGATGTCTTGCCCGAAATCGCCATGACTTGGCGATGGGAAAAGTCCGCTTTCTGTTCTCGGAAAAGCCATGATGTAGCCATATGGCACCAAGGCAGACCAGATATTTGAATAGGCATCCCAGTTCATGGCAAAGCCGTGCCCAAAGACAATGACTGGCCATTGGCCGTCGGCAACAGCTACATTTTCACCAGCAGTTGTGGCCGGATAATAAATTTCGGTCTGGATTTGTCGGCCCGGCCCACCGCCGCTTCCAAAACCACCTGTTCGGTTGGGATCATTGAAAGTGAGTGTGGTATGGCCGATATTTAGGTTTTGTGCCATTAAAAATTGACCAAACAAACCAAAGCAAAGAAAGATTAGAAGTCTCATGTATCAAATGTAGTATTTTTTAGTGGTTGCGGTCGAGGTTTCGGTATTGAATGGCCTCGCTGAGGTGCGTTGTTGTAATTTGAGATGTGCCTTCTAAATCGGCGATGGTGCGCGCTACTTTTAAGATGCGCTCATAGGCGCGGGCCGACAAACCTAGTTTTTTCATGGCGGTTTGTAGTATTTTTTGACCGTCGGGGCCCAATTTGCAATGTTGTTCGACCTCGCGCCGGCTCATTTGTGCATTCGCATACGTACCGGGCTGCGCTGCATACCGCTCTTGTTGTAATTTGCGTGCAGCAAGTATACGCAGCCTGATTTCCTGACTGCTCTCTGCGGCGGCGCTCTGATTGAGTTCGGTGTACTTTACCGGGCTCACTTCAATGTGCATATCAATGCGGTCCAAAAGCGGCCCAGAAACCCGCTGCAGGTAGCGCTGCACTGCATTCGGATGACAACCACAAGATTTTTCGGGATGGTTTAAAAAGCCACACGGACAGGGGTTCATGGCCGCAATGAGCATAAAGTTGGCAGGGTAGTCGATAGAAAAGCGGGCGCGGGAGATATTGACGGCGCGGTCTTCAAGAGGTTGGCGCAATACCTCTAGCACGTGTCGTTTGTATTCCGGAAGTTCGTCTAGGAACAACACGCCATTGTGTGCCAAAGAAATTTCGCCCGGTTGTGGATAACTCCCCCCGCCGATAAGCCCGATATCTGAAATCGTATGGTGTGGTTTTCTAAATGGCCGCTGTGTAACAATTCCGGCGTTTCTTTTTTTGCCGGCAACACTATGAATTTTGGTGGTTTCGAGTGCTTCTTCTAGAGACATCGGCGGCAAAATAGAGGGTAATCTTTTGGCTAGCATAGATTTTCCGGCACCCGGCGGGCCTACTAAAATCAGGTTGTGCGAGCCCGCCGCAGCAATTTCAAAGGCGCGTTTTACATGCAATTGGCCTTTGACTTCAGCGAAGTCTAGAGATGCTTGGGTGGCCAATTGTTCAAAGACTTCGGGCCCAATGGTAGGCGTTCGTTTGAGCTCGCCTTTGCCATTCAAAAGGGCTATGACTTCCTGTATGGATTGCACACCATAAATTTCAAGATCGGAAACAATCGCTGCTTCGGCCGCGTTTTCGAGCGGAACAATTAGGCCTTTAAAGCCTTCTGCTTTGGCTTGTAGTGCAATTGCTAAGATGCCCTTGGTTCGTTGAATACTACCGTCTAAAGATAGCTCGCCGAGCAAGAGCAACTCACCGAGGCGGGTGTCTTTGACTTGCTTAGTGACGGCAAGAATACCAATGGCAATAGGGAGGTCAAAGACAGAGCCTTCTTTGCGGATGTCGGCTGGAGATAAATTGATGGTGACTTCCTTGCCTGGAAAATGGAGCTTGTTGTTGCGAAATGCGGCTTTGATGCGCTGGTGGCTTTCTCTTACGGCGATGTCTGGGAGGCCAACTAAGTGAAAGTTGATCCCGATATCGATATTGACTTCGACTTGAATGGTGGTGGCGCTGATGCCAAAAACAGCACTGGAGTAAGTTTTGATAAACATAATGAACCTTGATTTTTTCAAAGTTCATCAGAAGCGCGCTGCTTTGCTTCAGTAGATCTACGGAGTCTGGTGCTTTTTGGAAATTAAATATCTACTCTATCAGTAATTTCTGACTCATTCCGTTGTCAATTGTGAATAAGTAGCATCCTTTGGGTAGCAGTTCGAGGTCAATTTTCATTTCGATGGCATTTACTTCGGTGGAGAAAACCAGTTGGCCATAGACATTAGAAAACCGAAGTGTTTTTCCCAATTGAAGGGGCTTCATGCTAAACACACCATTACTCGGATTTGGATAAACAAGAATTGGGTTAGTGGCCATGGCCTGCACTTTACTCGTGACGCATTCGCCAGGATAAAATGAACTGACGCCGTAATAACTTGTGGCGATACACGAATTTTGATAAGTGACAGAGTCGCAGCCACACACGGGGTCAATAACGCCCGGGCACAGCACTTGAAGGTCGATCAATGCAGAATCAATGCAACTTAAAAAGACAACGGTGTCTTGAAGACAGGCGCTATTGCATTCATATGAAGAACTGAAAAAAGAACTTTGGTAATTGATACCGTCGCTGCCAATCCAGCCGCAGCCCGAAAGCACCACACAGCCTGAGTCTGTAAGGGCCCAACCGAGTGCCATAGAACAGAAGCCAAAGTCTACACCTAGCGGAATGACATCACAAGTATCGTTGAGATCTTTATAATCGGATGGCCAATCTTTTAAATTGCGATCATACCAATCTTGGTTATAGATGGGCCAATCTTGTGTAAAGGACAAAAAGGGGAGTAAGAGAAATGTAAAGAAGAGGGTTTTGATCATTGGTTTGGTAAAAAAAGGTCGTTTTTTATATCAATTCATGAATCATTACATACCCAATATTTGATGAACTGAAGCACAAACAGCTTCAATAACGGTAGCAACCTGTTCATCATTGAGGTCGTAATAGACCGGTAACGAAATTTCTCTTGAATAGTTGTCTAGGGCGTTCGGAAAAGCAGCTATTTCGTAGCCTAAATTCTTGTAAGCAGTGAGTAGGGGTAAGGGCTGAAAATGCACATTGACTGCTACATCGTGGTCAAAAATGGCTTGAATAATGGCATCGCGTTGTGCTTCAGTGCAGTTGTTGATGCGCAGTTGATAAAGGTGATACGAACTTGTTTTTTCGTCGTTTTGGTAAATGGGTGTTTGTGCCCAATTGCAAGTAGAAAAGGCCTTGTCGTAGGCGGCAAAAATGGTTTTTCGACGGTCTAAATTTTCTTGGTAACGCCCGAGTTCAATTAAGCCAATGGCTGCCTGAATATCGGTCATGTTGCATTTATAACCGGGTTCCAAAACGTCGTAGCGCCATGCACCTTTTTGCGTTTTTGCCAAGGCATCTTTGGATTGCCCGTGCAAGATTTTCATATTGAACGTCTTGTAAATGGCATCGTGGTCAAATCCTTCGGGTAGGTTAAAAGTAATGGCACCACCCTCAGCTGTAGTGAGATTCTTCACCGCATGGAAAGAAAATACCGTGATGTCTGCTAGGCTTCCGACACGTTGCTTATTGTATAAAGCACC
>CANHSA010000176.1 GCA_947463345.1 Flavobacteriales bacterium | reverse complement strand
GCAAAGAAATTCACCGCATTTTACAAGCGCTTACTGGGCTCATGGTGCAATACAAACCGCTCATTGAAGCCTACCAACTCCTTTTGACGCGCATCGATTTTCTCAATGCCAAATGCAAATTGGCCTTGGAAATGGAAGCCGTTTTGCCAGCAATTGGCCAGCATACGGGCTTGCACCTCAAACAGGCGTATCATCCGCTACTTAGGCGCGCCAACCAGCAAGCGGGCAAACCCACTTTTGCACAAGAGCTGAAATTGCAGCAAAAATCAAGAATGCTCGTTATTTCAGGGCCTAACGCTGGCGGAAAGAGCATTACGCTTAAAACCATTGGCCTCTTACAACTGATGCTGCAGGCGGGCTTGTTAGTGCCTGTTGCGCCAGATAGCCAGATGTGCTTCTTCAAGCAAATTTATTCAGATATTGGAGATAATCAATCCATTGAAAATGAGTTAAGTACCTACTCTTACCGCTTGCAACGCATGAAGTACTTTTTGGGCAGGTCTAACGCCCAAACTTTATTGCTTCTAGACGAATTTGGCACGGGTTCCGACCCCGAACTTGGTGCGGCTTTGGCAGAAGTATTCTTCGAGCAAATGTATGCGTTACAAGTGTTTGGCGTCATTACCACCCACTACAGCAACATCAAACTCAAGGCCGACGAACTTCCAGAAGCCAAAAACGGCTGTATGCTTTTCAATGAAAAAGACCTCTCCCCGCTTTATCAATTCTCTTTAGGGCAGCCCGGCAGCTCTTTTACCTTTGAAGTAGCCCAACTCAATGGCATTTCCAAACAACTCATTTTGGAAGCCAAGCAACGCCTCAATCAGCAAAAAGTACGTTTAGACAAACTACTTAGTGGCCTTCAGAAAGAACGCAACCAACTTTTAGCTCAAAATAAACGCTTAGAAGAAGCCTCCAAAGCCGCTGAGCGTTCAAATATACAGCACGAACAAGAAATCCAGAAGCTTCAGCACAAGCAAAGCCAAGTGAGCCAGGTACAAGAAACGAGTCAGCGCCAATTGCAAGCAGGTAAAAAGATGTTGGCTTTCATTGAGAAATTCAATGCGACATCGAGAAAGAAAGACGTGAATACAGCGCTTTTTCAAGAGCTCACTCAGTTTTTAAGACTCGAGAAATCGAAGCAAACCATCAAGAAACAAGCCCCTGCGCCCTCTCCTACTCAAAAACCCACCAAAAAAGAAGTGCAGCGCGCCGAGAAGTACGAGCAAGAACGCATTAAAGTTGGTTCGCAAGTGCAGCTGATTCAGACCAACCGGATTGGAATTGTAGAAGAAATGAAAGGCAAGCAACTGACAGTGATTTTTGGCCAGGCCCGTATTAAAGTGCATCTAGAGAAGCTGCGCTTTTTGGCAGACTGAAATTTAACATAAGTTACACATGAATCTCTTGATTTTGCGTAACTTTGCGCTCAATTTTTTAATTTATAGCTGAGAAATGAACAACATTGCACTTGGAAACCACATCTTGGTGGAGTTTATGAACTGTGACCCGCACGTCATGAACGACGTAGCTGCCATCGAACGCGACATGGTTGGCGCTGCCCGCAAAGCAGAAGCAACGGTCATCAACTCTACGTTTCACCACTTTTCACCTTATGGTGTTTCTGGTGTTGTCGTGATTCAAGAAAGCCACTTGGCTATTCACACATGGCCTGAATACGGCTATGCTGCGGTAGACGTCTTTACTTGTGGCGACATGAACGCCTGGATTGCCTTTGATCACTTAAAAGAGTGTTTTGGTGCCAAATCCTATTCGGCAATTGAAATGAAGCGCGGTTCGGTAAACCTACTCACCCGCAACGACTTCGATATCACCAGTGCCCGCGAAAAAGCAGCCGAATGGCGCAACCCAGATTTCTATACCCGCAATGTGTGGTTCACCGATAAAGACGAAGACCAAGCGCTTTCTTTGCGTTTTACAGGCGACGTCTTCTTTGATGTGCAATCTCCATTTCAGCGCGTCCGTATTCTCGAATCTACCAAATACGGCAAAATGTTGGCCCTTGACGACATGGTCATGACGACCATCAAAGACGAGTTCCATTACCACGAAATGATCTCTCACCCTAGCCTTTTCACCTTACAAAACGCCAAAAACGTTTTGGTTATTGGCGGTGGCGATGGCGGCACAGTTCGCGAAGTATTGCGCCATGCCAACATCGAGAAAGTCACCATGGTTGAAATCGACGGAGAAGTCATCAAAGCTTGTAAAGAGCATCTTCCCGAAATTGCCGCTTCTTTCGACGATCCACGCCTCGAACTCATCGTAGACGACGGCATTGCCTTTGTCAAGAACGCACCAGACGCCATTTACGACCTCTTGATCGTCGACGGTTCAGATCCTGTTGGCCCAGCCGAAGGTTTATTCAGCGTAGATTTCTACCAAAACTGCTACCGCACGCTCAAAGCCGATGGTATTTTAGTAGCACAAGGTGAATCTCCAAAATTCAATGAAAAAGCCTTTGCAGAGCTCAATCAAACACTTCAAGGTATCTTTGGCGCTCAAAACGCTCCAGTAGGTTTGTTCTTTGTCCCGACCTACCCTACTGGTATGTGGAGCTTCCAATACGGCCTTAAAGGTGCCGCAGACCCACGTAAGCTCACCAACACCGACGCCATCAAAACGTTTGTTGCAGAAAAAGGCCTTCGTTACTACAACGAAGACATCCATTTCTCTACGTTTGCCCTTCCTAATTTTGTAAAGCAATTAATTCAAAAATAACATGCAAATTTCCCACAACAAGGTCGTTACCTTGACCTACAAGCTCTCTGATCACACAACCGGAGAACAAATCGAAGAAACTACTCCGGAAACTGCCTTGACCTTCTTGTATGGTGTCGGTGGGATGATTCCCGAATTCGAAGAAAAACTCGCTGGCAAAACTGCTGGAGAGCATTTTGACTTCCATATTTTAGCAGCCAACGCTTATGGCGAGCAAGATCCACAGCACATCGTGATGTTGCCAGCAAACATCTTCCACGACGAAAACGGAAGTTTTGACAACGAAATGTTCACCGTAGGCAGCATGGTGCCAATGTCTGACAGCGAAGGTAACCAATTGCGTGGCCGCATCTTGGAAGTTACAGAAGAAACCGTACAAATGGATTTCAACCATCCATTAGCGGGTACTGATCTTCATTTTCAAGGTACAATTTTAGAAGTTCGCGATGCAGAAGCCGAAGAACTAGCACATGGTCATGCACATGGCCCGCATGGTCATCAGCACTAAACACAACAATTTTACAACTTTATTGTTAAAAGGCGTATATCGGTATTTTCCGGTATGCGCTTTTTAATTTTAAACACCCATGGCTACAGTATTTGAAACCAGACTAATAGGCAACATCGGCAAGGACGCCCATATTAAAACAATGGATCGCGGTATTGTTGCTATTAACTTTCCGGTTGCCCACAATAAAAATTGGAAAGACAAAAAGAGCGGTCAAATGCGCACCAAAACAACTTGGGTCAACTGCACCATCTGGAAACGCGAAGGTTCCAATATGCGCATCATCGATTTTTTGACCAGGGGGACATTAGTTGAAGTATTGGGAACTCCTTTCGCTAAAACCGTTCAATTAGAAGATGGCCAAATGCGTACAGAAATCCGTTTGAATGTCTCCAAAACGAACATCCTCCGCCCTGCCAGCCGCGATGAAGACGCCATAGGTTTTGTAGATCAGGACGACGACGAAGATCAATACGGCGCAAGCCTAGACGATTTCACAATGGATGAAGATGATTTTTAAGTACTTATAAAAGCGCTCAAAAAAAATCTCATTTTTTTCGTCATACTGATTTCAATTAAATAAAAATTTATTTATATTTGCATCCTCAATCAGAGAGCAACATTCCTCCTTAGCTCAGTTGGTTAGAGCATCTGACTGTTAATCAGAGGGTCTCAGGTTCAAGTCCTGAAGGGGGAGCAAAAGCCGGTCAGAAATGGTCGGCTTTTTTT
>CANHSA010000175.1 GCA_947463345.1 Flavobacteriales bacterium | reverse complement strand
GCCAATGGCTATCAAGACCGCGAGTCTTTTTTGGGCATGGGAGATTCCGAAACCAAACGAGACATGCAATTGTTCCCGATGCGCTTAACCGACGTGCAAGACGTGCGTGTGACGGCCAAGAAAACTAATGTGGGGCGAGACAAAATCATGAAAGTGGTAGAGCACCGCGAGCAACTCAATCAGTGGTCGTATCCGCACGAGGTTGATGTCTATATCAAAGCCACTGAACAACGAGAAAACACGGCAAAACCTAAAAAGGAAAACGAAAGAACCGATCAAGACCCCACCGAAAACCAAAATAAAGTACCAGAATGGCTCAATAAATTGCAGTTGGTAGAAGTAGAACTACACCGTTCTTATTCCCCGCCGAATCAGGTGAAGGAAATCCGCAATGCCTACAAAGCATTTGGCGATGTTTCGCAACTTTACTACACCACAACTGTCAAGTCTAACTTTAATTTCTTTGAAAACCTCCTGCACCTCGACGACCTCCACCAAACACCCGTAAGCTCTCCTATTTCTGCCCCTGGCATTGTAGCTTACAAGTATAAATTGGAAGAGAAATATGAGGAAAATGGCTACATGATTTCTAAAATCAAGATCAGCCCCCGCAACACCGCTACCTCAACGCTAGAAGGCTATATTTGGGTGATCGATTCTTTATGGTTGGTTCAGAAACTAGACCTCACCATGAACAAAGGAAATTTATTGATCTACGATTATTTCCGCATCGAGCAAGATTACACCATACAAGGAGATAGCCTTTGTGTGCTCAATAAACAACTCCTTACATATGGAGTTAAATACAAAACGGAGGTGAGCCAGTGCAAAACAGAAGCGCTCTACAACAACTACAACTTTGAACCTGCGTTTGCCAAAAAATACTTCAATTCAGAAGTAGCTGTTACCAGCCAAGAGGCTTACGAACGCGACAGCGCCTATTGGGTGCAAAAGCGCGCCATTGCGCTCACCGACGAAGAAGTCAAGTACATGCGCGCCAAAGATTCCATCCGAGACTACCTCAACCGCAAAGAATACCTTGACAGCATTGATGCTGTTTTCAATAAAGTTACAGTCCTTAAAGTACTTTGGTTTGGCGTAGACCACCGCAACCGAGAGCTCAAACAACAATGGACCATCGGTTCTGTGGCCTCAACTGTGCAACCTGTCGGTATCGGAGGTCCACGTGTTGCACCCAGCTTTGACTATTTCAAGAAATGGAAAGATGAACGCACCCTTGATTCTTATACCCGCATTACTTACGGCTTTTTGAACAAAGACTGGAAAGGCGACACCTGGTGGAAATACCGCTTTGACCCCTTTCATTTTGGATTTCTGCGCGTAGCCCTGACTCATGATTTTGATGTCATTCGGGGTTTTGACGCCATTACCCAGATTTACAAACGCGACAACTTCTTTGAATCTACCAAACTGAATATCAACCTTGAATACGAAATTTTCAACGGTTTTTATGCCTACGCCAATTCTCAGTTTACCAAACGCCGCAGCATAGAAGGTTATGAATTTCTGGATGGCATCGATGAAGCCTTGCCAAATAACGACCCCTTAGCTTTTGACCCCTACAACGCCTACATTATCAATTTTGGTGCTTCGTACACACCCAAACAACGCTACATGCGCGAACCTTACCGCAAAGTAGTTTTGGGCTCGGCCTATCCCACTTTTTCTGTACAATACGAGCGAGGTTTACCCAAAATTTTCAATAGTGCAGTAGACCACGCTTACTTGCAGTTTGAAATCATGCAGAACTTCAAGATCGGGACTTTGGGGACTTCATCGTATCGCGCATCGGTCGGGAAATTCTTAAGTGCGCGAGCTGTATATGAGCCCGACTACAAATTTCAGCGCCGCAGCGACCCAATCTGGTTTTCGAATCCACTCTATTCCTTTCAGGGCTTTGATACCACACTGCGCACCATTGATTACGTCATGCAAGCGCATTACGTGCACCACGACAACGGCGCAATTCTCAACAAATTGCCTTATTTCAAGAAAACACGTGTGGGTTTGGTTGTTGGTGGTGGTGCCATGTACATCAAAGAATATAACTGGCAACACTACGAAGTTCTAGCCGGCTTAGAACGCAATTTTAAACTCAGCAGAAGACGACTGCGTGTTGGTGTGTATGGTGTGGTTTCAGACGGAAATCAGATTACCCCTACCACCGCTTGGAAGGTCTCGTTTGCGATGCTCGACGACCGCAGCATGAAGTGGAATTTCTAAAGTAGTTCGTTACTTACTTCTTCCACTTTTTCGGAGTTTTTGTCTTTCGGGAAGAAGGTTTTCTGACGAATGATAGCCCAAATAAGGCCCACTGAGATACAGAAATCGGCTAGGTTCCAAATAGCAGGAAACACATCTGAACCACCTAAGTAAGGCAGGCCATTTGGCCAACGCACATTGAACTGGAACATATCGACTACATTGCCAAACAGAAAGCCCTGATGGCGAAGCTCAACGGCATATTTAAAATGCCCGGCTGAACAAATGGCTTTGTTGCCACTACCTGCCAACTGATTGAACGGCACACAAGGGTCGACGCTGAAAAACAAATCGTAAAACATAGAATCGAGGAGATTGCCAGTAGCACCTGCCAAAACCAACGAAACCACGATCAAAAACTCGCGAGAAGTACCGAGCTTGATTTGCTTGATCATGTAGCGAACGATCAGGAAAATAGCGACAATGCGAAATAAACTCAAGGAGAGTTTGGCCCACATGCTGGCTCCGAAGGTTTGACCAAAGGCCATTCCGGGATTTTCGGTGTAGTGTAGAACAAGCCAGTCGCCGAGCAGCGGTTTGAATTCGCCTGGAGCAAACTGGGTTTTAATGGTTAGTTTGATCCATTGATCGAGGAGCAATAAAACAGCGACAAAAATTGCACTGAAGAGAAGTGGTTTCTTCACGCTTTATTTTTGGGCGTTTTTGGCATCGATGCTCATGGTGGCGTGCGGAACCAAGCGCAAACGCTCTTTTGGGATAAGCAGACCTGTAACCCTGCAAATACCGTAAGTTTTGTTTTCAATGCGCATGAGTGCGGCATTGAGACTTTGAATAAACTTCTCTTGGCGCGCAGCTAATTGGGCTACTTCTTCTCTGGACAAGGTTTCGGAACCATCTTCCATCATGTTGAAAGTGCGGCCGGTATCGTCGGTGCCGTGGTCGTCGGAATGCGACAAAGACCCTTTTAAGAGATCGAAATCTTCATGTGCTTCTTTCAGTTTGTTTTGGATGAGTGTTTTGAACTCTGCCAAATCTGCATCTGAGTATCGATTTTTTGACTTTTCCATGAGGTGTTGTTTTCAAAAATAGGAGAGCAAATATATTATTTTTTACGTTTTAAGCAAGTGAAAAGACATTGATTTAACAAGAACTTAGCTTGTTTTAAACAATAGCAGCAACTTATTCACAAGATAGTGGCATGCAGCAGCATAAATGGTAATTTTGATCATGCTCAGATTGTTCTTAGACAACCGTGTTTGGGTCTTGCTTTTGCTTCCCGCCATACTTGCATTATACCTCATTAGTTATTTTCTAGGCTACCAAGCGCCATTTGGCCAGGTGAACCCGCCTACTCGATTACTCCCGTATTTTGCAAACCTTTCTATGGCTCACGTTCTAGCGCATTTTCTAATGCTCTTACTCAACGCGGTCGCTCTAAATTGGGTTTTCAATGGCCGTGAATTTCTGGAAAAGAACACTTTTATTGTCAGCCTCAACTACCTCATTTTTGCTAGTTTTTTCCACACATGGGGGCAAGCGAGTTGGCTCTTTGTGGCACATCTTTGCTGCATCCTAGGTTTAGGGCTCTTTTTTGGCGTCAAACCCCAACAAAACTCTAAAAAAGCAGCTTTTAACGCTAGTTTTGTCTTCGGACTCAGCGTCTTGTTTGAACCTGATTTCATTGCCTTACTCCCCATTCTACTCATTATGTTTCTTATTATTCGGGGCTTCTATTGGCGCGAGCTT
>CANHSA010000174.1 GCA_947463345.1 Flavobacteriales bacterium | reverse complement strand
TCAAGGATGAATCTACCAAAGGAGATACTGTCAGATCAGACATGTTTTTGAAATGAGTTCGTTCACTAATTCTTATTTGGCTTAACTTTACAAGCGCAAATAACTCCGCAAAAGTAGAAAAAAACCATGAAGTCCCTCCGTTACATCAACAAATACTTTGTAAAGTACAAATGGCGTTTTCTATTCGGGATTCTTTTTACAGTGGTAAGCAATTACTTTGGCGTTCAAATGCCTGCTTTTTTCAGCTCGGCCATAGACCAATTTCAGGAGCAAATCAATCAACCCACCAACTATCTTTGGCTTGCACTCGAGCTCGGCGCCATTTACATGGGTTTCTCCTTACTTAAGGGCTTCTTTTTATTCTTAATGCGCCAAACCATCATCGTGATGTCGCGTTATATCGAATTCGACCTCAAAAAAGAAATCTACGGGCAATACCAAGCTCTAGATCAGAGCTTCTACAAGCAAAATGCCACCGGCGACCTCATGAACCGCATTTCCGAAGATGTCGGACTCGTGCGCATGTACACAGGTCCTGGCATGATGTACACCATCAATTTAGCAGTCGGTTTTATTTTGATTGTCGGTAAAATGATTTCGATATCGCCGAGCCTCACCCTATTTGTTTTGTTGCCGCTCCCCATCATGAGTATCTTGATTTATAAAGTCAGTTCGACCATGAACAAAATGAGTTTAGAAGTCCAAAAAGAACAATCCTATTTAAGCACCCTCGCTCAAGAGTCCTTCGCGGGCATTCGCATCATCAAAGCCTACCAACGCGAAGAACAAATCACAGAAAAAGTAAGCGAATCCGCGGAGCGCTACAAAAAGCAAAGCATGCGCTTGGTGTTGGTCAATGCCTTCTTTAGCCCCACTATTGTCTTTCTGATCGGCTTAAGCTCCATGATTGCCATCTATTATGGTGGTTTATTGATCATTGAAAATAAGACGACCGTAGGTGAGAAAAAAATGACAGTAGGGGGTATTGTAGCGTTCATCATGTACGTCACCAACCTCACTTGGCCTTTTGCGAGCCTTGGCTGGATTTCATCGATCATCCAACGTGCTGCCGCATCGCAACAACGCATCAATGAATTTTTATTGCGCAAACCTCAAATCGAGGACCTTTCCAATGTGCCATGCCCACTTGAAAACGGACTCCAATTCGACAACGTCAGCTTTGCTTATCCAGGAAGCGACACGAGCGTCTTGCAAAATATATCTTTTGAAATTCACAGAGGACAAACACTTGCTATTATCGGTGCAACAGGTTCCGGAAAATCAACTATTTGCAGTTTACTCGCCCGCCATTTTGACCCCACAACAGGTCAAATTAGCATTGATTCAAAAGCACTACCCTACTACAGCCTTCAAAACTACCGACACAAAATTGGCTTGGTACCTCAAGACGTCTTTCTATTCTCAGACACTATTGCCGACAACCTTAAATTCGGTGTCGAGCACAAGGAACTCAGCACGGAAGAACTCGAAGCGGCCTGCAAAAAAGCCCACGTGTTGCACAACATTCAAGATTTTCAAGATGGCTTCCAAACCATACTTGGTGAACGCGGTGTCAATCTGAGCGGCGGCCAAAAACAACGCATCTCCATTGCACGTGCACTCCTTAGAAAACCTGAACTCCTGATTTTAGACGACTGCCTCAGCGCTGTTGACACCGAAACCGAAGAAATCATCTTGGACGAACTCCAAAAAGAAGCTGCCACGCGCGCCACTATTATCGTATCACACCGCATCTCCTCTATTCGAAATGCCACCAACATTATTGTCCTCGATCAAGGCCGCATCATCGAATCCGGCACCCATGAGGCGTTGCTTTCGCAAAAAGGTGCCTATTCCGACATGTATCAATTCCAATTAGAGCAGGAAAAAGATGCACAAACAAAAAAGGAGGATTAATTCATCCTCCTTTTTTTTCAACGTAAATTTTTAGAAGTTACTCGTATTGGTACCTACCAATATCGTAACCAATTGTTAGTTGGTTGATTCCATAACTCCTTCTGTATCCAATATTCAAACTGTTTAGATGAAAGTTAAAACCTATTACAGGGCTTATAAGACCAATTTGTGAGGAGCTATTTTGATTGATTTCATTTTGGTGTACATCTTGATAAATAGAAATTAACTCCTGGTCGGTGAATCCTGTTTGATATTCAGTTGAATTGAACTGCTGGACAGAAGCCCCTTTATTAAATTTAATCTTATCCCTTTGAAAGAGATTTAGACCAATTCCAGTATAAATATCGAGTGACCCGATATTATAAGAAAATAGAAAATGGGTATTTACGACATTTATCTTTGTTTTCGAAGGATACTGAAATATAGCTGTGCCAGAATAGTAAAATCCCGGATCAAACGTGTAATAATAATTCAAATCTTGGTAGAAATATTGAATTGAATCAAAAGGAATATTCAATCTCTTGAAGTTTACTTCCGTTTTAAAATGCCATGAGCCTCCTCCGATTCGTTTATCCATGTATAAACCAAAACTATTACTTGAAACACGCTTGCCATAATAATCATCCAAAGGACCAATTCCATTAAATGTAGAAATTCCCCAAGAAAAGTCCTGAGCAAAAGCAACAGTCCCAATTGAAATTAATCCTAAAAAAAATAATTTTTTCATGGTTCTAATTTTAAAAAAGCCCCTTTCGGGGCTTTGGTTATTTAACAGATTTCAATTTTAGCTTTAGCGCTTCGTTGAGTTCGTTTTTACCCATCTTGCGACCTGAGTCGGTGATATAATAAATGAGCTCATTTGTTTTTGAATCGAATACTGCATAAAGGCTAGCTTCTTCTTTGTATACCGGAGTTCCGCCGCGCAGGTAATTTTCATTGTTGCGCGCGCTGGTTGGTACTTTTTGATAGCCGTGACGGTATTTGTAAACCAATACTTTAGTCTGACCAGCCGTTGTGGAGTAAATATCTTTTGGTTCAGATTTTAATACAGAATTTACGTCGCTAACTGACATGCCTTTTTCTAATTTGAAAATTTCTTCAGTAGTTGTGGCATAGTTGTTTAAAACTTTAGCTGGTCCGCAAGAAATTGCTAGGAGGGCCAAAAGACTTAAAAAGGTGATGTTAATTGTTTTCATATTCCAAAATATTTAAGTGAATGATTAATTCATTTTAACTAGTTTTTTACCTGGCTGAGGCGCTCCTGTTTTTGGTGCCGCAGGCTTTTTCACTTCTGGCGTTTTTTTCTCTACTGCAGTTGCTTTAGTTTCTTTTGTGCCATTTTTGCCTTCTGGTAAACTCACGTTGATATTGACATTAGCATTGGTCTTGCTCAATTTGTCAATTAAATCACAATTTGTACATTCTTCTGCCTGAGCTTCTGTTCCTGGAATTTTAATACATTTCGAATTGCATTCGCTGTCTGGACGGCTTGCGTTGTAATTTGGATTTGGTATGTACCCACAGTCACAATATGCACAACTTCCGTCGTCAATAAGCGCATTTGGATTATAAGTAAGTGAGTTCGGATCAGTACAACCTTTTAGACCAGCTTCACTGCACATTGCTTTTGTGGCATTAATGTCAGCAAGCAACGCATGAACATCGGCCTTACCAGCATTGGTAAGCACTGATTCTAGTTGGCCGTTTTTGTAAACTAAATAAGCATCAGCTTCATCAACGTACTT
The DNA here is from genome assembly GCA_947463345.1 of Flavobacteriales bacterium. Classification (GTDB taxonomy): domain Bacteria; phylum Bacteroidota; class Bacteroidia; order Flavobacteriales_D; family Crocinitomicaceae; genus UBA952. The sequence goes on along the minus strand of CANHSA010000174.1, from coordinate 388 downwards.
TTTGTTGCCGTCATACAAACCGTCTTTGGTTTCTAGTCTTGTCAACAATGTCATTTTTGCAGGTGTTTTGTACTTGTATTGGTGTACTTCGCACCCACCTTGTTCATACATGAGGATATCAAATGGACTTAAGTTACCCAATTTTGATTTGACCTCAGTTTTTGACATTCCAGTGTTTAGGGATGCCAATTCAGCTGTATTGACATACATTGGCTGAACGGAAGTCTTGCAACTCCAAAGCCCAAATGTCAAGGCACTAAGAAAAATAATTTTTTTAAACATAATTCTCGTTTTAATTTACTCCTACTCTCAAAGCTTTTCGGAAACCGCTCTATGAATTTAGATTTATTCTCTGCGGACTCCTACAAAAAATAGGATAAATAAGGTA
>CANHSA010000173.1 GCA_947463345.1 Flavobacteriales bacterium | reverse complement strand
GTTCAAGCCTTTACGGCCTTCTTGCAATTCGAATTCAACTTCGTCATTTTCTTTGATTTTGTCTACCAAACCGGTAACATGAACAAAATACTCTTTGTTCGTGTCTTCTTCAACAATAAAGCCAAAACCTTTGGTTTCGTTGAAAAATTTTACATGTCCTTTACTCATTCTAATAATATTAATTTCGGTAAAGGTAAGGACCTATTTGAGTTTTACACTATTTTTCTCAAATAAATCCGTTAAAATTTTGATTTAAGCTCCATGCTTCGGCCTTTTGGGCAAACCAGGGCTTGATTTTCGGCCAAATAGAGGCAAAGAGTTCAGATTGTCTGTAAGTGGCTAAATCTTGTTCGGATTGCCAGATGGAGTAGGTGAAAATCAGGCAAGGGTCGTTTATATCTTGCAGCAATTGCATACCCTGACACCCTTGAAACTGTGCAACTTGCCATTTCACGCTTTCAAAATGAGCGAGAAATGCAGAGAGATGCTGCGCTTCAAATTTCATTTTTACTACGCGAACGAGCATCAGAAAAGCGATTGAAAGGTTTCTTTGGAGCCTTGAGGCGTGAATTCTACGTGAACGGGATCGCCGATGCGCATGCCAAATAATTTGCTGGCCCCGCCAAAACCATCGTTGGCCCCGCGGTTAATAGCGATTTCTAAACGGCCCGAGCTGTTGAATATGGCCACGCGTTCGCCTTGAGACACCGCGTTGTAGGTCGGCGAAATTTCATCGATAAAGTATTCTTTCTTCTGATACTTGATGATGAAGGGAACGTCGTTTCCGAAACGTTCGAAATCGGCTTTTGTAATATTGGTGATGAGGTTGCCAAAACTATCGATATGGATAACGATGCCGCGGATAAGTAGCTGATCGATGGCTGGTTTTTGATCGAAGGCGCGTTTGTAAGTGCGCGCTACCTCACAAAAACTGGATAGCGCTTCTTTGTTGGCAATGCGCTGCGCTAAGCCGATGAAACAGGTTTTGGTGGTAAAGCGCCAAGCATCTGGCTGGTCTTTGATAGCGGTGTATAGGTAGAATTCGTCTGGAAAGTCTTCTTCTAAAAAGCTACCAAAAAATCCGTTGTCGTTGCAAATGAAGTATTGGTCTTTGAATTTGAGTATGCCAGGGTAGCGTTCTTTTTGCGCTTCAAATTGTGGTTCGCTGTCTACGCCGATCAGGTGGATCGTGCCAGCTGGGAATTCGTCAAAACAACAACGCAATTGGAAAGCGGCTTCTCTGATGTTGAAAGGCGTGATGCCATGACTGATGTCGATCACGTGCGCTGCAGGGAATGCTTGAAAAAGCTTTCCTTTAATTGCTGCTACGTAGTAGTCGTGGTAGCCGTTGTCTGTAGTGAGCGTAATGATTTGCATAGCTGAGAAGGCAACTTTGTGCTCAGAAATTCATAATTTTACCAAAAGTAATCGAAATCGTTAGAAACCCTTCAAAAAACCACCAAATAAATTGAGTTCAGGTCAACGTCAGATCAGCATTGAAGGCCTTAATCCGGCCGAAATCTACGGCATTAACAATGCAAACCTCAAACACATCAAGAGTTTCTTTCCAAAGCTCAAAGTCGTTGCACGCGGTAACGAGCTCACTTTGGCTGGCGACGACGAAGTCATGGACGAATTCGAGCGCAAATTCGCGCTGGTCGTTCAACATTACCAAACCTACAACAGCCTCTCCGAGAACAACATCGACAACCTCATGTTGCAAGACGGCGCCAAAATGCTCTCTCAAGACGACGGCTCCGAAACACTCGTACATGGCAACGGTGGTGTCAAAATCAAAGCGCGCACCGTCAATCAAAAAAAGTTGGTGCAGGCCGTACTCGAGTCCGACATGGTTTTTGCCGTTGGGCCGGCTGGTACGGGCAAAACATACACAGCCGTTGCAATGGCCGTGAGGGCCCTGAAAGCTAAAGAAGTGAAGCGCATCATTCTCACGCGCCCAGCAGTTGAGGCCGGTGAAAACCTCGGGTTCTTACCCGGCGACCTCAAAGAAAAGCTCGACCCTTACCTCATGCCGCTCTACGATGCACTCCGCGACATGATCCCCGCCGAGAAGCTCGCCGACATGATCGAATTTGGTGTCATCGAAATTGCGCCACTTGCTTTCATGCGCGGCCGAACCCTCGACAAAGCTTTTGTGATTCTAGACGAAGCGCAAAACACCACCCAAATGCAAATGAAAATGTTCCTGACCCGCATGGGCATGACCGCCAAATTTGTCATTACCGGCGACATGTCTCAGGTAGACCTCCCCTCGCGTCAGCGTTCGGGCTTGTCTTATGCGCTAGACGTCCTCCACGACATCAACGATATCAAAATTGTGCGCTTGGGTCAGTCCGACGTCATTCGCCACCGCTTGGTCAAGCAAATCATCGAAGCATTTGATGTAGCCGAGCACCAAGAAAAGCTCGACAAGCAGGCCAAACTCGACGCACAAGAAAAAAATAAAAAACAGAACTCCTAATATTCAAACCCTTTTTATGCAAGCCCTCACCAGTAATTCATTTCAGTTTCAAGGTCAAACCAAAGTCTACAACGGAAAGGTGCGCGATGTCTATACCCTAGATAACGGCCTGCTCGTGATGGTCGCCTCTGACAGAATTTCGGCTTTCGACCACATCCTTCCGAAAGGAATTCCTTACAAAGGACAAGTACTCAATCAAGTGGCCACAATGTTTTTAAATGCCACCAAAGACATCGTTCCCAATTGGTTGGTTGCTACACCAGACCCCGCAGTGGCAATTGGGGTAGCTTGTGAGCCTATTCGCATCGAAATGGTCATTCGCGGTTACTTAGCTGGGCATGCCGCCAGAGAATACACTGCCGGCAAGCGCGTACTTTGTGGGGTTGCTTTGCCTGAAGGTCTCAAAGAAAACGACCGTTTACCAGCGCCTATCATTACGCCAGCCACCAAAGCAGACGAAGGTCACGACGAAGACATTTCCAGAGAAGACATCCTTGCCCGCGGTTTGGTTTCACCAGAAATCTACGCCCAAATGGAGCAATACACACACGCGCTTTTTGAACGCGGTACGCAAATGGCTGCTGAGCGTGGGCTTATTTTGGTTGACACCAAATACGAATTTGGCTTGCACAACGGCGTAGTTACCCTCATCGACGAAATCCATACCCCAGACTCTTCGCGTTACTTCTATGCCGACGGCTACGAAGCGCGCCAAGCAAACGGCGAAGCACAAAAGCAACTTTCAAAAGAGTTTGTGCGTCAGTGGCTCATCGAAAATGGCTTCCAAGGCCTAGATGGGCAGCAAATGCCTTTCATGCCCGACGACTTCGTTCAGACCATCTCTGAGCGCTACATCGAACTTTACGAACGCATCACTGGCCTTTCTTTTGAAAAGGCCGATACTCAAAATATCGTTGCCCGCATTGAACAAAACGTCAATGCTTACTTGCAAAACAACTAAACTATGTCTGTACACGCAGCTACACCCAAAAAAATAACGACCCACACACTTCAAGAAATGAAGCATGCGGGTCAGAAAATCTCGATGCTTACTGCCTATGACTACTCCATGGCGCGCATCGTAGACGAAGCCGGCATAGACGTCATTCTCGTCGGCGACTCCGCTTCAAACGTCATGGCTGGTCACGAAACCACCTTGCCCATTACCCTCGATCAAATGATCTACCACGCATCTAGTGTAGTGCGCGCCGTACAACGCTCCTTGGTGGTGGTCGATATGCCTTTCGGTTCTTACCAAGGGAATTCAAAAGAAGCTTTGTCGAGCGCTATTAAAATCATGAAAGAATCGGGCGGCCATGCCGTCAAGATGGAAGGTGGTGCCGAAATCCTCGACTCCGTTCGTCGCATACTTACTGCAGGTATTCCCGTGATGGGACACCTCGGCCTCACGCCACAATCCATTTATAAGTTCGGAACTTATGTGGTGCGCGCCAAAGAAGAAGAAGAAGCCGCAAGGCTCATTGCCGACGCCAAAGCTTTAGAAGAAGTAGGTTGTTTTGCAATTGTTCTGGAGAAAATCCCGGCCGCACTTGCCACACAGGTTGCCCAAATGGT
>CANHSA010000172.1 GCA_947463345.1 Flavobacteriales bacterium | reverse complement strand
GGTCCGCACCGGCCGCAACTACCCCCGCTGGTCCTGGTGGACCCAACAAGGCTTCCTGGTTTGGCAGGAATCGGTGGGCGGGCAGAACGATGCCTGGACCTGTGCGCTCGGTGTTACAACAAAATCCGGTCCCTGGACCCTGGCGACCCAGTTGCAAGGCATCAGCGGTTACTTCAACCAAGGCGATCGCCCTTGGTTTCTGCGCAGCGAAGCCGCCTACCAAACCCCCACTCAAGGCCGTTTCTACCTCCGCTACCAACACGCCCTCCACGACCTTCCCTGCCATACCTGGCGGGTGGGTTATGCTGTGCTATGGAACAAACGTTAAAAGCCCTCACCTCAATAACCGAGAAGCCGCTATTTGATTAAGAACTCATTTGTCTGCTTTGGAGTGCAGGCGTCTCATGCTAATAATTTCTCCAATTTCATTTTCCACTTTTCCCAGTCCTTCATTTCCTTGGTCTGTAAATCTATAAATTTCTGCGTGTGGTCTTGGTGAATTAAGTGACAAAGTTCGTGTATAATCACATATTCAATACAGACTTTGGGTGCTTTGATTAATTCAGGGTTCAAAATGATTTTCCCTTTTGGAGTGCAACTTCCCCAACGCGTAGGCATGTTTCGCAAAACAATCGAACTTGGTTCAACTTTGTATTTTTTGAATTTATCAATGAGGGGTTCTGCTAATGCATGAAACTTTGACCGTGCATGTTGCAAATACCAATCATGTAATAAGCTTTTCGTTCTTGACTTTTCGCTTGCTGTTACTACAATGAACTTGCCTTTCAATTTCACTGATTCTACTTGGCCAATTTCAATTTGCAAACGATATTGCCTGCCCAAATACAAATGGGTTTCTCCGCTAATGTATTTTCGTTGCGGTGTCTTTGGTTGAAAGGAAAGAAAGAAGCTTTGTTGTTTAATTATCCACGGTGCTTTTTTTCTTATTTTCTCTTTCACTTTTTCCATGGATGTGTCGGTCGGTGCTTTTACCAACACTTCCATTTCGGGAGTGACTGTAATACCTAGCGATTTCCTGTCGGAATACTCCAAGCGAAAGTCGATGGTCCTGCTGCCAAATTGAATCGCTGCTGTCATTACTTGTACCGGATTTTAGCAACCTCCATACAATCCTCTGCAATCCTATCCATGTCTACAAAAGGAAGGTCCAAATTGTACTTGTCTCTTACTTCATCAATGAGGTAGTCGCCAATTTCAATCAGCAATTTTCCGGTAATATTTGTTTTGTATTGCCAGTCAATAATGGGTTTGCCGTTGTCTAAAACAGAATCTTGAATCAGGTCGTCAATTTGTAAAGCCGTTTGTGTTGCGACTTCTTTACGAACAATATTATCTTGAATTTTTTCGGACAAAGCCTCAACTGTCAAACCATAAAAGGCTTTGGCGACATCTCTGTCTTTTAATTGATCTGGAATTTCATTATCGGTATGAGCCAAAACGTTGTTCATGATATCTTGAACGCTGCTCAGGTATTGTGCCTCACTGATTCGTTTAGCTTCATAGTTGGCGATGGTTTCTCTCAGCATTTGGGAAAACTTCTTGTAGAAAGCCGGATCTTCATCCATTTTTTCCGTGATGTGCTTCGCTGTTCTGCTGGCAATTTTGTCGGCTTTGGCTGCTTTACCGGTTGTGTTTTCTACTTCCTGTTGAAATTTATCTTTATCAAAAATGTTAACCAACTCTGTAATGGTTTCTATCCTCTCCGTGGTGATGTGGGTGTCAATCAGTTTTTGAATTTGCCCTTCGTATTGTTTGTAGTCAATTTCATCACTATAGCGTTCAACCACAGCCAAACGTAACTTGAGGAACATCGTTAAATCATCTTTGTAACGCTTGATGACCTTATTATCAACTTCCCTATGAAATTCAATGCAAGACAATGCCAGTTTCAAACCTTTGGCAAAGGCTGCTAGTTTATCGTAAAACAAAACCCGGATTGCTTCATCTTTCAATAATTGCTGATAGGCTTCGGCGTCTCGCTTGTTGGCGATAGTTTTGAAAATGTCCCAAAGGTCTGAATGCTTTTGGGGTAATTTTTTGATTTCATCCGAGATGTTGGTGAGTGTTCCTGCCAAATCTTCATTATCAAAATCTTCAAAAGATGAATACAACTGCAAAGCATCATCTAAGTTTTCAATCACACCATAATAGTCAATGATATAGCCAAATTCTTTGTCAGGATAAATACGATTCACCCTTGCAATTGCTTGCAATAGTTTATGGCTCTGTAGATTCCTTGTGAGATACAAAACCGTGTTTTTGGGTTCGTCAAAGCCTGTAAGCAATTTATCTACTACAATGATGATTTCCGGGTCATTCTGATTTTTGAAGCGGCTGATGATATTCTTTTCATAGCTTTTTGAATTGCCATGTTCATCCATCATCTTTTTCCAGAATTGATTCTCTTTTTCGGTTGACTTCTCATAGGCACTTTCTTCGCCTTCACGTTCGTCAATGGAAGAGATCAACACTTCACTACTTACAATTCCAATTTCATCCAAGTATTCTTTGTATTTGATGGCATTTACTTTTTTGTCGCAAACCAACTGTCCTTTGAAGGGTGTACTGTTTTGCCAGTTGTCACGGAAATGATAGCTGATGTCCCAGGCAATCATTCGCATTTTTTGTTCGGCAGCATTTAAGTGGTCATACCTAGCAAACTTCTTTTTGATATCTGCTTTTTGGTATTCGGTTAAAGGTTCTGAAACCATTCCGAAGAATGTATCAATGGGACTGGCATTGACATCCTGCAAAGCCAAACGCCCTTCATAAAGTAACGGCACAACGGCCTTGTCTTTAACGGCCTGGTCAACCGTGTAAGCATCAATCATCCCTCCAAACTTTGCAGCGGTGCTTTTGTCCTTCTTGAATAACGGTGTTCCCGTCATGGCAATGAAACAGGCATTCGGCAAAGTCTTTTGCATGTCGATATTAAACGTGCCATGCTGCGTTCGGTGTCCTTCATCTACCAGAACAAAAATATCGTGGCTCTCCAAAGGCTTATCTATTTTCTTAACGGCCGCCACAAATTTGTTGATAATGGTGGTCACTACTGCATCACTCTTGTTTTCCAATAGCTCAACCAATCTTTGACCCGTTGTCGCATTTTCTACAAACCTGCCACACTTACGAAATGTGCCTGTAATCTGATTGTCTAAATCAGTTCGGTCTGTTACCAATACAATTTTTGGATTGCGAATGCTTGGTTCCATGGCAATGGCTTGTGCCAACATCACCATCGTTAATGATTTTCCGCTTCCTTGTGTATGCCAAATTACACCACCTTTGCGTTTTCCATTTTCAACATGCTTTATGCGTTGCATGGATTTTTTGATGGCGAAAAACTGCTGATAGCGGGCTACTTTCTTTTCTCCATTGTCGAACAAAACAAAATTGAAAACAATGTCCATCAATCGTTCCGGGCGACACAAGCCAACTAAATAATGGTCCTGCTCGGTTGGTAGAATTTCTTCGCGCTCTAATGCATCAAAGTATTGTCGAACGTATTTGAAACGGTCAGAAAACAATTGTTCTTTTATAGAAATCGGAAGCGGTTTGTTTTTGAATTCCTGTAATTTGTTTTTGTAGTTATGTTCTTCTTCATCGCTGTTAAACTTCTCGTGCCATTTAGCCCAAAACTTTTCGGGTGTAGCGTTGGTAGCATAAGCGGCTTCTTGTGTGGCAATGCTTAAAGTGAGTTGCGAATGCACATACAAGCTTCTGATTCCATCTTCCTGTTGATTACGCAAATGCTGACTGATAGCCTGTTTCAGCGGCTCTTTCATGTCAGGTCTTTTGCATTCAATTATGCAAAGCGGAATGCCATTGACAAACAACACCAAATCGGGGCGGTAATGCTCCTTGCTGGTGCTTCGCATGACGCTGAATTCTTCGCTTACGTGAAACACATTGTTGCTGATGTTTTTCCAGTCGATGTATTGCAGCGTAAAACTCTTTTTGTCGCCATCTACACTTTGCTCCAATGCTTGACCCAAAGTGAGAAGGTTGTAGGCTCTTTCACTGGCTGCAATGTAGCCTTCATTCATGGG
>CANHSA010000171.1 GCA_947463345.1 Flavobacteriales bacterium | reverse complement strand
GCACGGAGGCCGGCAGGCCGAGGTCGTTGGTGATGTTGCCTGCGCCGTCGACAAGGTGGTCGAAGAGCCCAGTGAGGCGCACGTTGTCCGAGAACCAAAAGTCGGACTCTACACCAAAACTCCAGTTGCTCTTGAACTTATAACCCGCCGTGAGCCCTATGCGGTTGAAATAACCGTAGCGCTCAGCGAGGTCGCCGCCCGAAAACGCTCCGCCGTAGTGCACACCCACAACGGGTAAAGATACGGACTCTGAGCCCGAGACTTGGGCATTCAGCTCGGTAAGGCATAAGGTACAAAGGAATAAGACAAATAATTTATATGTTGGCATCTGTGGGTGTTAAAAAAGATCTAAAATTCGAACGGTCAATTTTGAAAACCTGAGCTTGGTAGGCGTTTAAAAACGTTTTGGGTACGCGCCATTTGGCGTTGGGGTTCCATTTGAACTCATAAGCTTTTAAGTGCCCGTCCATTTCTTCTAAGTAATCTATTTCTTGTTGTCCTGTTGTTCTCCAAAAATACGTATTGGAATGAAGCATTTGGTACTGATTATGTTTTTTCTTTTCAGAAACTAAAAAGTTTTCCCAAAGTGCGCCAATGTCGTTTCTCATTGAAACCGGACTGAAATTGCTAATTACGGCATTGCGTATGCCATTATCATAAAAATAATACTTCTTTTTGGCTTTGATTTCGTTGCGTAAATTTCTGCTGAAGCTATGTAAAGGAAAGATGACATAACTTTTTATCAATAAGTCAATATAATTAGTAACCGTTTGGTTATCGGCGCCAATCAGTTGTGCAATTTCATTATGTGACACTTCATTACCGACCTGATAAGCCAACGCTTGTAAAATTTTAGGTAAAAGTTCTGGGCGTTTGAGTTTTGCCCCCACAGCGTATAAATCCTTGTAAAGATAACTTTCGCTTAATTGGATGAGGATTTCGCGCTCTTCTCCAAATTGAGTGATAACTTCTGGATAAAAGCCGTAAATCAAACGCGTCTCCAATAATTGCTCTGCTTTTAAAAATCCTACATAAGCCTCAAATTCTGTCCAAGAAATAGGAAAAAGCTGATACTCCCACTTCCTGCCCGTTAGCGGTTCATTTGTAGCATTCCTAAGTTCAAAGGCTGAAGAACCACTCACGATCAATTGACAAGTTTGTATTTGGTCTGTAATCAATTTTAAGGTGATTCCGATGTTGTCGATGCGTTGGGCCTCATCTATAAAAACGAAAGCGTGTTTGCCGATCAATTGTCTGAGCGCCTCTGTGTTTACATTTGCAAGAAGCGATTGTACTGTTGGGTCATCACTATTCAGAAACAAAACGTCTTTCTCGGACATCAGCTCGCGCAGCAGCGTTGTTTTACCAACTTGCCTTGGCCCTAAAACAATCAGCGCTTTGTGTCCGACAATTCTTTTTTGCAACTCCTTCAAAAGACTTCGTTGTATCATCTTTTTTTGTACAAAAATACCCAATTCACAGCATCTAATCGCAAAATATCATGTTTTTCTGCGATTACAATCGCAATATATCATGTTTTATTGCGATTACAGGCTTCTAAAAGATAAAAAAATCAACAAAAAAACCCCACCGAAGTGAGGTTTTGAATTTATTCCAAAAAATATGAACGTTTATTTTTTCTTGCCGAAGCGCTTGCGCAAGATGCGCACAAACGGGAAGGACTTTTCGAGGAAGCGTTGCAATTTGGATTTCTTCTTTTTGGGCTTGTCGAAATAGTCTGAACCATAGCCGTAGCCATAGCCGTATTGTTGTCCGTAACCGTAGCCATAACCGTAGCCGTAACCATAACCGTAGCCATAGCCAGATCCGTAACCATAGCCGTAGCCATAGCCTTTGCCCATTGCGTCGGTAGCATTGACAAGCACCGCCATGTTTGGTATTTTTTTGTCGTGGTAGAGGCCTGCAGGAATGCTGAGCATGCGGCGATCGAGGTGCTCGGCGCGCGCTACGTAAATAGTGAGGTCTGACAGCTCGGCAATGTGCAGGGAGTCGGCAACAAGGGCTACCGGAGCGGTATCGATGATGACGTAGTCAAAACGCGCTTTGGCCATTTCAATGAGTTCTTTCAAGCGCGGGCGCAAGAGCAACTCAGAGGGGTTGGGTGGAATATCGCCAGACAAGATGTAGTGCATGTTGGCGTTAGAGGGGTCGTGAACAAGGATGTCATCAAAAGTAACTGCTTCGTTGACGATATAGTTAGACACCCCACCAGATTTAGAGATGTCGAGGTAGCGGCCAATTTTGGGTGCGCGCAAGTCGAGACCAATAACCACTACTTTTTTGTCGGAGTGCGAGAGCGTATGCCCCATATTGATCGAGATGAAGGTCTTGCCTTCGCCGGCAATGGAGGAGGTGAACATGATGACCTTGCCGCCGCTCGTTTCGGTGTTGTCTAACAAGAAGCTCATGTTGGAGCGGACCATGCGGAAGGCCTCAGCAATGTGGGTGCGGGCGTTTTTGGTGGCCACCACCGAGCGCTGCTCTTCATCGCCTTTCGGGATTTCGCCAATGGCGGGCAGCTTGAATTTCATGAGGTCGTGAACGCCGTGGACTTTGCTGTCGAGCAAATACTTGAGGTAGATAATGCCAAACGGCACCAATAAGCCCAAGGCTACGCCAAAAATGTAGTATTTGCTGCGGTTTGGCGACACCGGCACGCCATTAGAAGCTGGCTCTACAATAATTTTGGTATTGCCGATAGAAGCCGCTGTAGAAATCTCGTTTTCTTCGCGCTTTTGCAATAAAAAGATGTAGAGCGTTTCTTTGATTTTTTGCTGGCGCTCGATGTCGCGAAACTGGCGCTCAAAAGCTGGCACGGAGGCTACTTTGCCTTCGTAGAGGCGTTGTTGTTCGTTGAGCGAGTTGAGGATGATCTTGAGGCGCGACTTCGTGGCCTTGAGACCGTCTTCCATGGTGGTGCGCAAACCTTGGAGCTGTTCTTCCATGCGCAGCACTTGCGGGTTGTTGGGCTTGGAGTTCTTGAGCAAGCGCTCGCGGTCTAGAATAAGCTTGTTGTATTGGGTGGTAATAGCTACCACTGTTCCGTCTTCAAAACCGAGGTTGGACGGCAAGAGGGTGGTGTTGGTGGGATGTTTAGCGAGGTAGTCTTGGAGGTATTCAGAAAGCTTGAGCTGCACAGAAGTTTCGATGATTTTGGCCTCGGCGGCATCGCGCTTCGAGACAAAACTACTACCGTCGGTCATGACGTCGACGAGCTCGTGTTGTTGTTTGAAAGACTCTGCGTCTTTCTCGACTTCGCCCAACTCTTTGGCCAAATAGGCCATGCGGTCATTGATGAAGTTGGTGGTGTTGCGGGCCACCACGTTTTGGTCGTCGATTTTTTCTTGGCGATGCTCGTCGATGAGCGCCCTGATGATGGCGTTGTTTTTCTCGACGACTGGCCCTTGAATGCTAATGGCAATGAGGTCAGAGGTTTTGTCGGCGCGGTCTATGGTAATGGCGCCGTTGAGGCCAGCAGCGACGCTTTCGAGCGGGCTCAGGCCAATGAGGTAGGTATTGCCAACGCAAGCGCCTCCAAAATTTGGTGTTTTGTCAAAGCTAATAGCGCCAATGGTGGTGGCAATGGGTGCATTGAAATTGTGCTTGCCGAGGTACTCGGTTTCGTTCATGGTGAGCTCGTAGCGGTTGGTGCTGAGTACCGTAAGCTGAAACTCGGCACCAATGCCGTACAAGAGCGTATCGGCACCTACGGCGTTCAGCGCAATGGGGTTGTTGCCCCACATTTCGGATTTTTTGATACCGGCGTTCTGCCCCACCATGCGGTAGGTTTTGTTGAGCTCGAGCTGAGCAGCCACTCCGCGCAAAATGGTGGGTGTTTTGAAGAGCGCAATTTCGTTGCCGATGGCCAAGCGCTCCGGAAAGAGGCTGATGCCGGTATTGGCATTGAGCCCGCTCAGGACGTCGTTCTCTTTGGCGTTCTGAATGAGGATAGTGGCGCTACTTTGGTAAATGTTGGTAGAGTAGCGCAGCATGGTGTAGGAAATGAACACGGCAATGCCAACGCCAATTACAAACCAAAGCCAGTAGTGGAGGTAG